>NZ_JAUBPR010000013.1:0-90561 GCF_036700845.1 Microcoleus sp. S13_C5 | reverse complement strand
TTTAGTATTGTCGAGCGCGATCGGACGATCTTCCCAGCGCGCTCGACTATTATAATTTACTTGGGGACAATTAATCCACCCTGAGAAAAGCTGGGTTGTGGGGGGTGAAAGCCTTGGGGGTGTAGAAAAGATACTTCTCACGGTAGAGGTAAGAATTATTTATATGTGAAATTATTTTTTCGGGCTGCTTGCTGATGAGCTGTTAACTCCTTTCCTGCTAAAGTTTTGTATATTCGCTTAAGCTCTAAAACTGAGAATCATCCGTCAGTTGTTGAGCACAGATATATTTTGATTAAAGGCAGAAGGTTGTATTCCAGAGCGACAGGGCAAAGCGATTAGCGCCGATCGCAACTCCCCAGGAACCACATTGATTAGGGCGATCGATCATCATTAATTGAAGCAGCACCGCGACTAGCAAAAGCATCTTTATTGGGTTGAAGCGACAAATCATCTAACAGCACCAGCGAGGTCTTGACAATGATTACCTTATACACTGCACCATCTTTTGAGGAACTACCTAGCATCAGCCCACCCTGTCTAGAGCTTGAAACTTGGCTACGTATGGCAAAGCTGCCCTACAACAAAGTCATAGTGATAGCACAAAGTTTTGAGCTTGCCCCCAAGGGTAAAATTCCCTTTATCGACTATCAAGGTAAAATTGTCGGTGATGCTTTCTTAATCATGGAAATGTTCAAGCAAACAGAAGGGATTGATCTTGATGCTGGTTTGACCCCTGTTGAGCGATCGATCTCTCTAGCGTTCCGCCGCATGATCAAAGAGAACACTTACTGGGGCGCAGCCGAGACTCGCTTCGGTATAGAAGAAAACTGGCAACGCTTTCGAGCAGTGGTAGCCCGTGCGCTCTTCCCTGAGACGCCATTAGAGGTATCAGAACCTTTTGCCCAAGAGTTTGGTAAAACAATGCGATCGCAGATGCAGGCTCATGGAATCGGTCGTCACAGTCATGAGGAAATTGCCCAGATCATCTGTGCTGATTTCCAAGCCCTCTCAGACTTTCTGGCAGAAAAACCGTTTTTTATGGGAGACAAACCCACCACATTAGATGCGACTGCCTATGGCTACATTGGTAACTTCCTGCAGCCGCGCTTTGAAACCCCAATCGTTGATTATCTACTTGGGCGATCGAATTTATGCCAGCATTATGAGCGAATGACTCAGCATTTTTTTGCCGATAGCGAAGCCCAAATAGTTCATTAAAACAATCACTCACTGTTTAGTTTCTGTCCAACTTCATGAGCTAATCTCGTTTTTTTACAGATCGACCAATTAATAACGTTACTCTAATGATTCATCACCTTTCTATTTCGGTCCAAAATCCCCAGAGTTAGAGGAAGGACTATGCCAGAAGTGCAACCTATAAGCGTTGACGTTACTCAACAAGACTTGCTCTTGCAGACACAGATTTTTCCTCGCCCGTCCCTCCTCTCAAGTGAAACATTAGGGTGGGAAAGTATTCACGTCCAACATCACCGACAACCGAGTTGGGAAGTCCCTAAGCATTACAATCAGCAGCATGTGATCTGTATAAAACATATTCAGAACGCATACAGAACCGAGCATACGCTTGATGGACGTAGGGAGAGTCACCGGGTTGGAGATGGAAGTATTTTGCTGATCCCAGCGCAGATAGAGCATGGAGGAAACTGGGACAAGGAAATTAACTTTACCTTGCTGATGCTGGAACCGACGCATATTGTTCAGATAGCCCACGAGTTTGTCGATACTGATCGTGTCAATTTGGTACCGCTGTTTAACGAACCCGATGCGTTGATTCACCAGATTGGACTAGCATTATTATCAGAACTAAAGTCAGAGGGAGTAGGAACTCGTCTTTACGCTGATTCGATGGCAACTGCACTCTGGGTACATCTACTCAAAAAGTATTCTACACAGCCGCTGCGCGAGTCCACTCATAGTGTTGGCAACAATCAACTAAGACCTGCGATCGAATTTATTAACGAAAATTTAGATAAAGATTTAAAGCTGGCTGAGATTGCCGCCGTTGTGAACATGAGTCAATTCTACTTTGCGCGAATGTTCAAGCAATTTATGGGCATTTCTCCGCATCAGTATGTGGTGCAGCGGCGGATAGAGCGATCGCAGCAGTTGCTCGCAAAAACCCAACTTTCCGTTGCCCAAATTGCTTGTCAAGTGGGCTTTTCCAACCAAAGTCACTTCACGGCTCAGTTCCGCAAAGCGACGGGGATCACGCCTAAAGGCTATCGCAACAGTCTTTGATCCTGGGTGGCCAGTTAAGGTTGTAAGCCTGTTGTCAAGGCGCCCGATTCAACTTAAGGCTCAGTTATGCAAAGCGACACCCAAAGACGATCGCGATACAGCGTATAGCGCTTTGAAGCTCCCATAAGTTGGCTCATGGCACAAGTATGAGAACCCTTTATTGTGTTGCAGCACCGTTACTGTGAGCTGACCATGCTACGACGAGAGCAAGATTTCGACAAAACTGAGCAAGAATCGGTCGTGACTCCAGCTTTTATGTTTCTTAAGCTTTAGATTGTTGATTATGTTCTCCAGCGACCAAATCTCTGGCAGCAGTATGAACGATGACTGAATAGTTTTTTGGCGATCGCTCTTTAAACCAATCAATTTTCGTTCATTCGTAACTCAGAGTAATCAACGACACACCGCAGAAGTACAGAAGAAGAACGTCATGACTCAATACGATTATGTGGTAATTGGTGCAGGCTCGGCAGGCTGTGTCGTCGCCAATCGCCTTACCGAAGACAGTAAAACCACCGTGTTATTGCTGGAAGCCGGCGAGCCAGCAACTAAACCAGAAATCCAAAATCCTGTGGATTGGACAAAACTCCTGGGCACCGAAATAGACTGGGCATATTTTACGGAAGAAGAACCCCAACTCAACGGGCGTAAAGTTTTTTGTGCACGGGGAAAAGGCTTGGGTGGCACCAGTTCGATCAATGCCATGATCTACATTCGAGGCAACCGTCACGATTTCGATCGCTGGCAAGCATTGGGCAATCCAGGTTGGAGTTATCAAGACGTTTTGCCCTACTTCAAGAAATCGGAACATCAGCAGCGAGGAGCATCCGGATTCCACGGTGTTGAGGGATTGCTGAATGTAAGCGATCCGATTGCTCCTGCTGTAACTTCGCAGCGATTTATAGAAGCTGCTGTTGCCCTAGGATACGATCGCAATCCCGATTTCAATGGTGCACAACAAGAAGGTGCGGGACTGTATCAGTTGACGATTAAAGATGGGAAGCGGCACAGTGTAGCGGCTGCATTTCTGGTGCCAATTCTCGATCGCTCTAATCTAACAACTCAAACCGGCGCATTAGTGACGCGGTTATTGTTTGAGGGAACCCGCGCCGTTGGGGTGGAGTATCTGCACAAGGGTGCTATCCACCAAGTTCGGGTACATCGGGAAGTGATTCTCTCTGCTGGTGCGTTCGATTCGCCTAAACTGCTGATGTTGTCTGGAATTGGCAATGCAGAAGAATTGCGATCGCTAAATATTCCTGTAGTTGTTGATTTACCAGGAGTCGGTCAAAATCTCCAAGATCACCTGAATGTTCCCGTGGCACACCAGTCAACTCACGATCTGCAACCTGCCCCGACTAGCAATATCGCAGAAGCTGGATTGTTCTTACATACTGAAGGTCGTTTAGATACGGCACCAGATTTGCAGTTTTTCTGTGGCCCTATTTTGTGGGTTCCTCCTGCCTATGCCCGCGAAGGCCCAGGCTTCGCTGTTACAGCCTGTGTGACTAATCCTGAGAGTCGCGGCAGTCTCAACCTGCGTTCTGCTTCTCCTCTAGACCCACCCTTAATTCGGATGAACTATCTCCACAGTGCATCCGATCTGCAAAAACTGGTTGCCGGGATTAAAATTAGTCGCCAGTTGTTCCACTCAGATGCTTTTGATGAGTTCCGAGGCGAAGAAGTTGCTCCCGGTGCTGATGTTTCTAGCGATCAAGCACTCCAAGCTTACATCCGGGAAGCGTGCGACACTGTATGGCATCCTGTCGGCACCTGCAAGATGGGCACCGATCCAATGGCAGTGGTAGACCCCGAACTGCGGGTATATGGGGTTGATGGATTGCGCGTTGTTGATGCCTCAATTATGCCAACTCTCACGACGGGAAATACGAATGCGCCTACAATTATGATTGGCGAAAAGGCAGCCGATTTGATTAAAGCCACAGGGCGTGTTTTAGAGCAAGCAATCTTAACAACTGCGATCGCTTGAAGGAGAATGTAATGACTCATTACGATTATGTGGTAATTGGTGCAGGCTCGGCAGGTTGTGTGGTAGCGAATCGTCTCACGGAAGACCCTGAAACCACCGTGTTGTTGCTCGAAGCTGGTGGACCCGATACCAAACCGGAAATCCACGTCCCTGTAGAGTTCCCAAACCTATTTGGCAGTGAAGTGGACTGGGCATATTTCACCGAAGAAGAACCGCACCTCAATGGTCGCAAAATCTTTTGTCCGCGAGGTAAAGTCCTGGGTGGCAGTAGTTCGATCAATGTCATGATCTATATCAGAGGTAACCACCACGATTACGATCGCTGGCAAGAGTTCGGTAATCGGGGTTGGAGTTACCAAGATGTGTTACCATTCTTCCAGAAATCTGAAAACCAACAGCGGGGAGCATCTCAATTCCACGGAGTCGGTGGTCTTCTGAGTGTAACCGACCCAATTGCTCCTAGCCCAGTATCACAATCTTTTATTGAAGCAGCCGTAGCAATGGGCTATGAGCGCAATCCTGACTTCAATGGCGCACAACAGGAAGGTGCGGGACTTTATCAGTTGACGGTTAAAGATGGTAAGCGGCACAGTGCGGCGGCAGCTTTCCTGTTGCCAATTCTAAATCGCCCCAATTTGACGATCGCTACAGAGGCGTTGGTCACCCAGTTGCTGTTTGAGGGGACACGCACGGTTGGGGTGGAGTATCTGCACAATGGTACGATGCACCAATCGTTTGTCAACCAAGAAGTAATTCTCTCTGCTGGCGCGTTCGATTCCCCCAAAGTGCTGATGCTCTCGGGGATTGGCCCAGCAGAACATCTGCGGGAATTAGGCATTCCTGCGATAGTTGATTTACCCGGTGTAGGACAAAACCTCCAAGATCACCAGTATGTCCAAGTGGGTTATCAAGCTACTCAGGATCTGCAACCTGCCGCAACCAGTAACGTTGCAGAAGCTGGCTTGTTCGTGCATACCGAAGCTAGTCGAGATGTTACACCTGATTTACAGCTTTCTTGCGGGCCGGTCTTGTGGATGCAACTTGAGTCTCTTCGCGCTAATTGGGGATTCACCTTTGCACCAGTAGCGACACATTGTTACAGCCGTGGCAGTATCAGCTTGCGATTGCCTTCCCCCAAAGATCGACCGTTGATCCGAATGAACTATCTCCAGAATGAAAAAGATATGCAAGTGCTGGTGGAAGGAATTAAAATTTCCCGTCAGATCGCATATTCTGGTGCGTTTGATAAATTACTAGGGGAGGAAGTGGCTCCTGGTGGCAGCGTAACAAGCGACGAAGCAATTCGAGCTTACATCCGCAAAGCGTGCGAGACTGCACATCATCCTGTGGGGACGTGCAAAATGGGCGTTGATGAAAGCGCAGTTGTAGACCCGGAACTGCGAGTACATGGGGTTGATGGGTTGCGTGTCGTTGATGCATCAATTATGCCAACTCTCACAACGGGAAACACGAACGCGCCCACAATTATGATTGGCGAAAAGGCAGCCGATTTGATTAAAGCCGCAGGGCGTACTCCACAGCAAGAATTAGAGTTCACGAAACTGTCATGATGTGTAAGCTCATTTTTGAAATCTTTTGATCTCCTGTCAATTTTAGTTTTTCAAAGGAGTTATTTAATGATTCATCACCTTTCTATTTCTGCTCAAAACCCCCAGCACGTTGCACAAGTTCTGGCTGAAATTTTGGATGGGCAACCAACACCTCATCCTTTTAGCCCAGACGGCTATATCGTTTTCCCTTTTGATGAATATGGTACAGAAATTGAAGTTTATCCCTTGGGGACTGAGATAACATCCGGTAACAATGAGGAACTACGAGCTTATCTACAAAATCCCACGGCTTCTAAGTTCACAGCAACTCATGCCATGCTATCTGTCCCTGCCAGCCTCGAACAAATTGAGCAAATTGCAGCCCGTGAAGATTGGCTTTTGCAACGCGCTAGCTTTGGCTTTGATTTCATGATGCTTTGGGTGGAAAATAGATTGTTGCTAGAGTTCCTAACGCCAGAGATGAAGGCTCAATACCTAGCATTTACACAACGAGAAAATCTGAGAAAATATTTTGTTTTCCCTGATAGCGATCCAACCTCTGCCAGCACTACGAACGAATGACGTAGGAGTTTTTTTTGCGATTGATAGTTAAGAAATCAACTCTCGTTCATTCCTGACTACATCAATTTATTAACCCAAAACTTAGCTAAGATATGGCAAGAAATTAATAAAACTCCCGGTGTCTGTGGCGGTGATGCTTGTATCAGAAATACTCGTTTTCCTGTTTGGGTGCTGGAGAGTTTTCGTCGCTTGGGTATGAACGAGTCTCGACTATTAGATAACTATCCCACACTAACGGCTACTGATTTAGCAAATGCCTGGGCTTATGGGGCAGCTTTTTCAAATGAAATTGAAATAGCTATCGGCGAGAATGACGATGATTAAGATGATGGCACGTGTTTATACTGACGAACAATTTCCCCGAGTGGTTGTAGAATTGCTGCGCCCTATGATTCACAATATTATGACAGTGCAAGAAGCCGGAAAGGATAACCAAAAATTCCTGACCAAGAAGTGTTAGCTTTTGCAGTAAGTGAAAATCGAGATATTTTAACTCTAAATCGCCGTTATTTTATCAGACTGCACAGGTTCCAGCCTGACGATGCTGGAATTATTGTCTGTAGGGGAGAGGATGATGTAACAAGAAGGGCTGGTAACATTAATCAGGCTATTTCCTCACTTGAAACATGAACAAGTCAAATGATTCGAGTCGATCGCACTCTCGGCGCAATCTATATCTTAAGCGATCGCCACAAAGTAAACTCAAGCAATCTCAATCCGAAAATCACTGCATCGGTTTGATTGCTGGCTAGATGCCATCGCCGAGATTTCCCGCTGAAAAAACCTAGGAGGCGACTAAAACAGGGCACTCTGAAATCCGGCAAACATTGGACACAGTTGGCTGCTGGGAAACGACTCGCAGTTCGTGAGGATAGCGGGGACGCGGGTCATTTTCTAACCAGATGGGCGGTACCATCATCACTTCATAGTAAGCGATCGTATGCAAAACCCCTGGCTGCGACTTCAACTCCACTGTTAAGCCCGCTCGGTACTCAAATGCTTCTTCCCAGTCTAAGTTTTCATTGATACCCATAGCGATCGCGCCTCTTATATCTTGTTTCTTTTGTCCATTGTAGAGCGGTACATAAAAGATTGGGTACTTTCTGTCGCTTATGATACAATTTTTAACCTTATATGTTCGAGCCCTGACAATTGAGCAGAGAGGAGCAATTGTCAATAAGTAAATAGGATGATTTTGCTGACGGGTGAAAAGCAAGCTGCAAAGGTAGGCTTGACAAGAGTTTGAGTTGATATGTCTCAAAAAAAATAAGGGCGATCGAACCGCGCAGACGTTTATGACACAAAGGAAGAGAACAGAAGAGAATTTTAAGGACGGAAGTACAAACCTATTTTTGCCAGCTTGTCTAGTATTTTATAAATAAAGAAACTCGTTTTTTTTAATAAACCGGGTTTTTGGATGAGTGAAAACTCAACTAATTTCACTGGGTTTTCTTCTTTGTCGCTGTCGCCGTATTTTTAGCAAGGGAGATCCTTCTTCATTTCTTTTGGGCAGATGTCTAATACTCAAAGTAAAATATGGCATAATATAAATATTAGTTTCATAGCTTTGCACCTATGACCGCCCAAATCACCCTAAATCTGCCAGATGAAGTCTATCACCAAGCAGAATTACTAGCGCTGCAACGCCACCGCACCGTGAGTGAGATTCTAGTAGAAACTCTGGAAAATTTTCTCTTACCAACCGCTAAACCAGTATCAGCACTGTCTGATTCAGAAGTAATCACTCAGACTCAACTCCGGCTGCAACCAGTCCAAGAACAACGATTGAGTGAATTGCTAGACCGCCAACAATCCGGTACGATCGCATCTGTAGAACAGGCTGAATTGCAGGCCTTAATCCACATATATGAAACTCGACTATTGCGACAAGCTCAAGCCTTAAATGAAGCTGTGCGGCGCGGCTTGCTCGAACCATTAAAAGGATAAGCAAAATGGCGATTTCCGAACAAGTGCGAGCCAGAGTTAGCGCACAAGCTCAAAATCGATTTTTTGTGTCGAGTCAAGTTCTACTCAAGAAAATCATCAAAATTTCACACATCGCTCGTTGGCACTACTATAATAGCAAATATATACCTAATTCATAAATCGCATAAATTCTATTTTATAAGCATGAAGTTCAAGACTGTAAAAGAAGTTATATCCTGGAAAATTTTTATACTAGATGGTGAAATATATGATTTATCACATCTTAATGCTGGCTGGGTTGAATATCTCGACAAAAGAGACGAAAAAAATATAATCACGTACAACTTTATAGTAACTTATGGTTTACATTGTTTTACTAAAGATTCTGATGATCTTTCTAGCGAAGAATCACAGTTATTAATGTACAAGGGGCCGAGAGAGTCCAGACCATTTAATTTTGAGAGATACCAACTCTCAAAGCAATTACCGAGTATTGTCAAGTCATTGGGAGAGAAGGAAACGTTAGTTTGTCACGCTGGGTATGGAAAATTTGCCATCGTTAAAGTTTTGGATTCAAACGGTATAGAGGTTGAGTATTGCGTTGCTTTTGCCGCATTTAGAGAAAGTAAAAGGCTGAGATTACACATACACAGTGCTTATCCTATATACGAAGGCATAGGTAAAGTAAAGAAAGTGGGCTTTTTCGTCATAGCCAAAAATTTATTGCAGAATAAGGAATTACCGAAGCCCTAAAATAACAAAGGCTCCTTAAGGAGCCTTCGCCAAAATATAAATTTTGGTATTCAGAACGTCTTTACCGGAATTCCTCGACCCTCGTGGGTAACGGGATGTCATGATTAGATCATGTCTGCTGCATCCATAGGTCTAATATAATTCATGGTTTGGATTTGTGTCAAGTTTTACTTAAGAAAAGTATTAAAATTTTCCAGTGTGGGCGATTTGCGGTATAGTACGCTTTCTAGTTCTGGATTGCCACAGTTTTGTCGTGAAAGTCGATCGCACATATGGCCTTTCTGGCGGCCCAAGAGATTTTAGACCAGCGCGAGGTGAGGGAGATGGGGTTTGGGCGATCCGTCACGCAAACGCGCATCAAGTCGTTTCATCCGCGCACTCAACGGAAAGAAACTCCCGAATGATTGGTACTAGCAGTTTTTCAAACTGAATAAAATCTTCTTTTTCTGTTCGTTGACATACCCATTCACAGAAGATTTTCTTCTTCAACGTCTTCGTAATACTTTCCCCACCATCTCCTGTGTCTTTAGTGTTTACGTTGTAAAAATCGTCTTTAAACAATTCAACTGGCAAAAGATTTTCAATACCTTTTTTGGCTTTGGTATTTGTGGTATTCTGAGGTATGCAACGAATTGAGAGAGAGCCAACATTGTCAGCCTGTTTATTTGTATCACAGTCGTAAAGCAATAATACTCGTCGGGGAAAGCGGTTTTGGTTATTCTCTAGAAATTTTCGTGCAGTGTCCAAGTTAGTAGACCCGCTACCTTCTGCACCTTTTTTTCCGGTCTTGCCAACCTCATCGATTTCTAATTGCTCTAGAATATCTGTATGCCCTAACAATTCCAAGGCTTTTTTGATGTAAGCAACATCTGTCTGTCCCTCGGTTAATACTAAAGGTTTAGATGTTGCTAAAACTTGTTCTTCAACTGCATTCTCGAAGATTTGCGTCTGACGGTAGAACTCGAATGATTTTAAAAACTCCTCAAATCTTTCCGTACTAATTTGCTTACCTGTAGGCATTTCCAAAATCTGAATACCTTCAGCACCAAACTCATGCTCCATGCCAAGCAGAAAAAGTGGTGCGTGTGAGGTAATAATAAATTGTACTTTTGGAAATAACTTAACTAGCTTAGGAAGAACCTTGTACTGCAAATCTGTATGTAGATGAGCATCTATTTCATCAATTAAGACAATTCCATTAATTTCAGTTAGGTTAATACTCTTTTCAGCGTCTGCCCTATCTGCATAGCGGATGATTGTAGCAAAAAGATTAAAGAGTATAGCCTGTCCTGCTGAGAGGTGCCTAAATGACGGAACTATAACCCCATTTCCACAATGGATTTCAACTCGTCCATGTATTGCGTTTCGGTATTTCAGAATCATTTGAGCGTTTTCGTCTTCAAGAACTGCACGAAGCAATTGCTCAACGTTCTTTCGCCCAGCTTGAAGCCAATACTTGTCTGAAAGAGATGACAGATCTGGTTGAAAGTAGATTGGTGCATTCTGCCCAAAAGTAGGTATTCCTACGACAAACTCTCCATCTACAAGTGAGTCGAGTAAAACATCCATTAACCATTGCTGATTGTCTTCGGCAGCCCGTTCAACAATCAATGGTTTCCCAAGCACTCCTGACATCCTTTGATTATTGCTAAACAGAGGTTTATCCTCTACTGCACTAACATTCAACCAATGGGGACGCTCATTGCGAGAGGATGGAAAAAAACAGACTGATCCTGTTTGGAAAAAAGTTTCAATCTGTTTATCATCTCCTGTAGCTACCTTATAAAATAATTCATTTTCTGGCCATGATTGTACTGTTTCAAATCGGTCTTTTAGCTTTATGGCGTAGCTCTGTGGATCGATTTTACCAACTTTTTCTACATAACAGAATTTACTGCCTGTATCTGAAAATTCTAGTAGACAAAGGCTGCTTCCAGATAAAGAGCGGGTATCTCCACCGCTAGTTAGCTTGAAAAACGGACTATGGCCAATCTGTTGTCCTATCGCTATATCACTAAACTTCTTCTTCGCTAATTCTGCTAGCGCATCAAGAACATAGGCTAAAAAAATGGTTTTTCCTGTTCCATTCTTACCTACCAGAATCACCGGTTTGGGATTTCCAAAAGTATTTAAATCCAACTCAACATCGAACTCAGGAATCGGTCCAACATTTTCAATAAAACATTTGCGGAGATACATCTTAGATATTTAAGTTTTAAGCAATTTGGGACGAATTAATATTATATCTGTCTTTGCATAAACTTGTACTTGTATTTAAGCAATTATTCTGATACCTTGTAACTGTATGAGATGTAGATTCGATCGCTCTACTACATTCAAACCCACTTTGAAGGACTGAAGTCTTTACTACAAACCTCAGCTTGTCAAATAGTTTACCAACAAAGAAACCCGATCGCACTTGGAGCCCTCTCCCCGTGCACACCGGGTTTCTCGATCAGTGAAAACTAAACTAAACTCACGTTGTCTTCTTCTTAGTCGCAGTCGCAGTCGCAGCCTTCTTAGTCGTGGTTTTCTTCGCCGCAGTCGCTGTCTTCTTAGCAGTAGTTTTCTTCGCCGCAGTCTTCTCAGTTGGAGTCTCCGATTTCGCCGCCGCAGTCTTGCTTGACTTCTTCGACTTGCTGCTAGATTTTCCGCCGCCCGCTGCTTCCTTGGTTGCTAACAATTCCAGTGCTCTTTGTAAGGTGAAATTCTCCACAGATTCATCCTTAGACAAAGAAGCATTGATATCGCCATGTTTCACATAGGGGCCGTAGCGGCCATCGTAAACATTGATCAATTCTCCCGACTCTGGATGCGCGCCCAATTCCTTCAAAGGTGTGGCTGATTTGCTGCGGCCGCGGGCGGCTTTCGGCTGCGATAATAACTCTAATGCCCGATCGAGCTCGATCGTCAAAACATCATCCGGCGGTTTGATCGATCGATAATCTTTCCCCACCTTACCCTGGTCATGCACCACATAAGGCCCATACATCCCCAAATTAGCTTGCACCTTCGCCCCCGTCTCCGGGTGAGTGCCCAACAACCGGGGTAAAGTCAACAAACTCACCGCCATATCCAGCGTCACGCTATCCTTATCCGTCCCCTTCGGTAAAGAAGCCCGCTTCGGTTTCTTGTTCGTTTCCGAAATATCCCCTAACTGAACGTATGGCCCATAACTGCCAATCAGCACATAAATCGGTTCCCCAGTTTCCGGGTGAAGACCCAATTTTTCGGGGCCTTCCGTTTTTTGCTTTAACAGAAACTCGACTTGTTCCGGGTCCAAATCTGCCGGCGTCAAATCTTGGGGAATCGATGCTTTTACCAAGCCTTCTTCGCTTTCAGATTCTAGGTATGCGCCGAATTTGCCGATGCAGACTTTAGCAGAAATATTCTCCAGTACCACAGTTCGGGCAACTTTCGCGTCAATCTGACTTTCCTGTTCTTTAACTTGGGTTGCGAGTCCGGTTTCCCCTGTATAAAACTTTTGCAAATACGGCAGCCATTTAGCTTCGCCGGTGGCAATTTCATCGAGGGTTTGTTCCATGCGGGAAGTAAAACCGGTGTCTACTAAATCAGGAAAATGTGTTTCCAATAAAGTCGTGACGGCGAAAGCGGTGAATGTGGGAATTAGGGCGTTAGCTATTAATTTCGCATATCCCCGATCGACAATTGTACCGATAATACTCGCGTAGGTACTCGGACGGCCCACACCTTCGCTTTCAAGCATTTTGACCAGAGAAGCTTCCGTGTAGCGGGCGGGAGGTTGAGTTTCATGCCCGATCGCCCCTAAATCCTTACAATTAGGTTTATCCCCCACCTTCAGCGCCGGCAAAATTACCTCTTGGTCTTCCAACGCCGCATCTGGATCGTCGGAACCTTCCACGTAGGCCCGCAAAAAGCCTGGAAAATCAATGCGTTTGCCGCTGGAACGGAAACCCGCATCTTCTACCTGAGTTTGTACCGTAACGTGAGTTTGGCGGGAATCGGCCATTTGAGAAGCCACTGTCCGCTTCCAAATCAAATCATAGAGGCGGAAATCAATGCCATCCAATCCAGTTTGCTGCGGAGTCCGAAAAGTGCTGCCAGCGGGACGGATAGCTTCGTGGGCTTCCTGGGCGCCTTTGCTTTTCGTAGTGTATTTGCGCGGTTCGGGGCTGAGGTATTCGCTGCCGTAAAGTTCTTGCACACAACTGCGCGCCGCTGCGATCGCCTGTTCGGACAAATGCACCGAATCCGTCCGCATATAGGTGATAAAACCGCGTTCGTAGAGACTTTGGGCAATTCGCATGGTTTCCCGCGCACCCAGCCGCAGCTTGCGGTTAGCTTCCTGCTGCAAAGTCGAGGTCGTAAACGGCGGCGAAGGTTTGCGGGTGACTGGCCGTTCTTCGAGATTGGTGACAGTCCAAGGTTTGTTTTGAATGCGTGAGAGTAAAGCCCGCGCCTGTTCTTCGTTCAGCAAAAGTACGCGGCGGCCGGAGATAATTTGCCCGGTATTTTCATCAAAATCGCTGCCGTTTGCAACTTTGACATTGCCGACTGTCACGAGTTTGGCATCAAAAGAAATCTTGCCCTTTTCCAAAAGGGCTTTTAAATCCCAGTAGCTACCTTGGCGGAAAGCGCGGCGTTCCCGTTCCCGGCGCACCAAGAGGCGTACAGCGACTGACTGCACTCTACCGGCGGACAAACCCCAAGCGATTTTTTTCCACAGTAGCGGAGAGAGTGTGTAACCGACGAGTCGATCGAGAATCCGGCGAGTTTCTTGGGCTTGTACGACTCGATTGTCGATATCCCGGCAGTGAGTTAAGGCGTCGCGGATAGCTTCGCGGGTGATTTCGTGAAACACCATCCGCTTGATGGGCACTTTGGGTTTGAGGATTTGCAGCAAATGCCAGGAAATGCTTTCGCCTTCCCGGTCTTCGTCAGTGGCTAGAATCAGTTCTGTGGCGTCTTTGAGGGCGTCTTTGAGTTCTTTAACAATTTTCTTTTTATCTTTCGGGATGACGTAGAGGGGTTCAAAGTCTGCTTCCACGTTTACGCCCAGTTGCGCCCATTTTTCTCCTTTAACGGCTTCTGGTATTTCTTCGGCGGAGGATGGTAGGTCGCGGACATGGCCCATCGATGCCTCTACACGGTAGGTGGAGGGCAGGAAGTTGCGGATGGTGCGGGCTTTGGTCGGAGATTCGACGATGACTAAGGTTGACATGGCATCTTTTAAATATGGATGGCAGCGCAGCTAGAGGGTCTAAGTTAGAGAGTGTAGGTTAGATGTCAAGACTTCTTTCAATTTTGGGCGATTATTTTCAAACTACCTTAATTTTTAAGTTATTGCCGATCGGGTGGCAGGTGACAATGTGATGGGATTTTACTGCTTTGGGGGCAGAGGCTGCGAATCGCCTCTCTACAAGATGCACTGGATGATGACCTGACTCTAGCAGAATTGTCGGTAACTGGATGTTGAGACTGCTGGATGCGGGCGGATGGTTCCTCAATCTAGTTGTAACTTGAAGCTTGGGGAAGGTTGGGGCGATCGATTGCGCGATTTTAGATTTTAGATTTTAGATTTTAGATTGGGAAAGATTGACTGAGTAGAGGTTTGGGACTATCGATTGCGCGATTTTAGATTTTAGATTTTAGATTTTAGATTGGGAAAGATTGACTGAGTAGAGGTTTGAGACTTTGGTACAGTACGCAGTGCAGCATAAGCGTGGCGATCGCAAAAAAAGCAATCACAGAGGATTAAAATTAATTGAGCGATTGATTCTCTGAACAATGCTATGACATTTGAATTCGACCATCTTTTCATACTTACTGATATTGGTGCTTCCGAAGCTAATCGTTTATCCTCCTTCGGTTTAGTGGAGGGTGGATCTCGCATTCATCACGGACAAGGTACAGCCAATCGCTGTTTCTTTTTCCATAACGCAATGTTGGAATTGTTATGGATTCACGATCCAGAAGAGGCGAAGTCTGAGCCAATTCATCAGACTCGTCTTTGGGAGCGATCGACAAATCGGAATAATGGTGCGTGTCCGTTTGGCATCTGTTTGCGTCCAGCCAAAGGTTCTGAGGACACAGTTGCATTTTCTAGTTGGGCATATCGTGCGCCTTACTTACCTGAAACGATGAGTATCGCGGTAGGAACAAATAGTGATGTGTTGACAGAACCGATGCTTTTCCAAATTCCCTTTGGTAAACGTCCAGATCAATACTCTACTGATAAGTCACAGCCTTTGGAGCATGGTGTTGGTTTACGCGAAATTACTCGTGTAGAATTAGTCAGTCCTGCTGCCAATAATCCGTCACCTGAACTTCAAGCAGTGCTTGAGACAAATCAGGTCAACTTACGGATAGGAACCGAGTATTTTGTGGAGCTTGGTTTTGATGGAGAAGTGCAGGGAGAACAGGTAGATTTCCGACCTGGCTTGCCGCTTATTATCAGTTGGTAATCTAAAGCCGTAAAACAATTAATAATATGGCTTCAGTATCGAACGAGCTGCGATCGTTCGTACAGAACGCGGACTGACAAGTTCAGGAACATTAGAGGCCATTGAGAATTTTCCAAGTTTGCTGAGTAAACTAGATATATAGTAACCCCCAATTTATTGAGGACTGAAAAATGGAGACAATTACTGACCTGCCTGGGTATCGCATAACAGAACAACTCTATGCAGGCTCTCGCACTCTAGTCTATCGGGGTGTTCGGGAGAGCGATCGGACTCCAGTCGTCATCAAACTGCTGCGAAACGAATATCCCAGCTTCAGCGAACTGCTGCAATTCCGCAACCAATATACCATTGCCAAAAATCTGAACCTCCCCAGTATTGTTAAGCCACTCGATTTAGCGCCTTACAAAAACGCCTATGCTTTGATAATGGAGGACTGTGGAGGAGTTTCCCTCTGTAGTTATCTCAAGGCAGCAAATGATCAAAACCAACCCTGTAAATCTTTATCTTTAGAAAACTGTCTAGACATAGCCTTGCAGCTAGCAGATATTCTCCACTCTCTCTACCAAAACCAAGTTATTCATAAAGATATCAAACCCCCCAATATCCTGATTAACCCCGATAGCAAACAAATTAAACTCATTGACTTCAGTATTGCTTCCCTGCTGCCGAGAGAAACCCAAGAAATCCATAATCCCAACGTTTTAGAAGGAACCTTAGCTTATCTCTCCCCAGAACAGACAGGAAGAATGAATCGAGGTATTGACTATCGGAGTGACTTTTATTCCCTCGGTGTGACCTTCTATGAATTGTTGACAAGACAGTTACCCTTCGAGTCAGACGACCCTATGGAGTTAGTACATTGTCATCTAGCCAAAGAGCCGATTCCGGTGTACGAAATGGCTCCAGCCGTTCCCCTAATTTTATCCCAAATAGTCAGTAAATTGATGGCGAAGAATGCAGAAAATCGCTATCAGACTGCATTAGGACTCAAGCACGATTTAGAGATTTGTCTTGCTCAATTACAAAAAACAGGTAACATTGAGACCTTTGCATTGGGAACGCGGGATGTTACAGACCGTTTCCTCATCCCCGAAAAGCTCTACGGCAGAGAAATTGAAGTGGATAATTTATTAGCTGCTTTTGAAAGAGTCAGTAGGGGCAGCACGGAAATGATGCTGGTGGCAGGTTTTTCGGGCATTGGTAAAACGGCAGTCGTGAATGAAGTTCATAAACCGATAGTTCGTCAGCGCGGTTATTTTATTAAAGGCAAATACGACCAATTTCAGCGCAACATTCCTTTCAGTGCTTTTGTGCAATCATTTCGAGATTTGATGGGGCAATTATTGAGCGAGTCCGATGCTAAAATTGAACACTGGAAGACTAAAATCCTGGTAGCATTGGGCGACAACGGACAAGTTATTATTGAAGTCATTCCCGAATTAGAACGGATTATCGGACAACAACCCCCTGCCCCCGAATTATCAGGGATAGCTGCTCAAAATCTGTTCAATTTACTATTGCAAAAATTTATATCTGTCTTTACCACAAAAGAGCATCCCTTAGTGATGTTTCTGGATGACTTACAATGGGCAGATTCGGCATCTTTAAAGTTGATGAAGTTCCTCATAGGTGAATCCCAGTCCAGTCACCTGCTACTAATTGGAGCCTATCGAGACAATGAAGTTTCCGCTGCCCATCCCTTGATGTTGACCCTAGATGAAGTCACTAAAACAGGGGCAACGGTCAATACCATCACACTTGCACCTCTGGCTCGCACCAGTTTGAATCAATTAGTAGCAGATACGCTGACTTGTTCTCCTAAATTAGCAGAACCGCTGACGGAATTGGTGTATCAGAAGACAAAAGGCAACCCATTTTTTGCGACGCAGTTTCTCAAGGCCTTGCATCAAGATGAATTGATTATTTTCGATATCAAAGCAGGCTATTGGCAGTGCGATATCAGCAAAATTACAGAAGCAGCCCTCACGGATGATGTGGTTGAATTCATGGCGCAGCAGTTACAGAAATTACCCGTGGAAACTCAGGAGGTTTTAAAATTAGCCGCTTGCATTGGCAATCAGTTCGATCTGACAACATTAGCAATTGTTTGCCAAATATCGGAGACTGAAACGGCAACGGCTTTATGGAAAACTTTACAGGAAGGTTTGGTTTTACCTCAGAGTGAGATTTATAAATTTTATGTAGGGGAAGAAGACAATATCGATCGAGCTACTACTCAAACGGTTGCCTATCGTTTTTTGCACGATCGCGTCCAGCAAGCTGCTTATTCTTTAATTGCCACAGACCAAAAACAGGCAACTCACCTGAAAATCGGGCAATTGTTGCTCCAAAATACTCCGATTCAAGAACGGGAAGAGCAGATTTTTGCCATTGTCAACCAATTAAATATAGGATTGGAGTTAATTTCTCAACCAGCGGAACTCGAAGAACTGGCGCAGTTGAACTTAACAGCAGGACGGAAAGCCAAAGCATCCACAGCCTATGCAGCAGCCGTGAAATACCTGAGTACGGCGATGGATTTGCTCTCAGGCGAGAGCTGGCAAACTCAGTACGATTTGACTTTAGAAATCGTTGTCGAAGCGGCAGAGGCAGAATATCTCAACACCAATTTTGCTACCGCCAATAGTTTAGTTGAAATGGTGTTACAGCACGGGAAAACACTGCTCGATCGCATCCCCGCTTATGAAATTAAGATCCTACTTCACATGGCGCAACACCAATTGAACGATGCCATTGATACGGGTTTGCACGCATTGGAACTACTGGGCTACCCAGTTAACCTGACCGAGCAGGAATTTTTAGTGGAATTGCCCGCTGTAGAATGCCTGGAAGACTATCCCATTATGACTGACCCCGCCCAACTAGCAGCCATGCGAATTATTAAAGTCTGTCTGCCTCCTGTTCTAACAGGTAGAGCGCAAATTGTGCTGTCAGTAGTCCTCAGACAAGTGAAGCTTTGTCTTGAAGGCGGTCACTCTCCTTTGGCATCAGAAACCTATGCTTGGTATGGAATGCTCTTATGTGGCGCGCTCAACAACATTAATGCCGGATATCAAGCAGGGCTGCTAGGAATGCAACTGCTCAAACAGTTTGAAATCAAGGCACATAAAGTTGTTACTTATAATATGTTTTATGCTTTCACTCACCATTGGAAGGAGTCTTTAAGAGAAAGCATAGCCCCTCTGGCCGAAGGCGTGCAGATCGGGCTAGAAAGTGGAAATTACGAATATACAGGTTACTGCATTACCAACTATTGTTACTACCTATTTCTGGCGGGGGAAAATCTGAAAAATGTTGAAAGCGAACTGGATAAGTATCACAATTTGTTGTTAACTTTGAAATTGAAACATTCCATTTTCCTTTCCCAGGCTTTGTATCAGTTAGTGTTGAATTTGTTGGGAAAAGCCGTCAATCCGCTCCAGTTAATTGGTGAGAAATTTGACGAATCTACTATGTTGTCTGAACTCCAAGAGCAGAACGATAACTTTGCTCTGTTCAATGCCTTTTTAGCCAAGACAATTCTGTTCTATCTGCTCGAAGAGTTCGAGCCCGCAGTGGAGAGTGCAGCTAAGGCAGCTAGTTATCTTATGGTTGGGTTGGAAAACGTAGTCACTTTGCACTTCTACCAATCCCTAGCATTGCTGGCGAACTACCCCAACGTCAGTTTGGAAGAGCGCTCGTATTACCTAAGTCAGGTTGCTGCCAATCAGGAAAAAATGCAGCGTTGGATGCAGCACGCTCCGATGAATTACGAGCATAAATACCATCTGGTAAAAGCCCAAAAACATCGCGTTTTCAATCAAAAAACAGAAGCCATAGAATTCTATGATATGGCAATTAAAGGAGCCAAAGAAAACGGTTATATCCAAGAAGAAGCGATCGCCAACGAACTAGCTGCCAAGTTCTACCTTGACTGGGGCAAAGAAAAAGTTGCCGCCAGCTATATGCAGGAAGCATATTACTGTTATGCCCGTTGGGGATCTAAAGCCAAGGTTCGACACTTAGAAGAAAGATACCCGCAGTTACTTCAAAGCATTGCGAAGCGAGAGACCGTATCAATAAATAGCACCCAGCCGATCACTTCAACCACAATGACCGATACAAATATACTAGATTTGGCGACAGTGATGAAAGCCTCGCAAGTGCTGGCTGGGGAAATTGTTCTCGACAAATTACTAGCAAAATTACTAAAAATAGTCTTAGAAAATGCAGGCGCAAGTTCGGGCTTTCTCATCTTAGATAGAGGAAGTGATCTGTGGATAGAAGCAGCGGGGACACTTGAGTCAGACCAAGTATTTGTGCCTCAACCTGTGTTCGTTCAAAATAGCTTATTAGTCCCACTTTCCCTCATTAATTATGTCGCCAGAACTCAACAAGATGTCGTTCTGGATGACGCGCGTATATCTGAAAATTTTCTCAAGGATTCTTACATTAAATTGCATCAACCTCAGTCCGTTTTGTGTGCTACTATTCAAGGGCAAGGTCAACTCATCGGTCTTGTTTACTTAGAAAATAATTTAACTACAAGCGCGTTTACTCCCAACCGCTTGTCAGTCGTCAGAATGTTGTGTTCCCTAGCGGCAATTTCTATTAAAAATGCCCAACTCTATGACCAATTAGGGGAATACTCGCGAACGCTGGAACGTAAGGTTATAGAAAGAACCCAAGAATTGCAACAGGAAATCACTGTTAGAATGCAGACCGAAGTAGCCTTGGGCCAGTCTGAGGAAAAGTTTTCTAAAGCCTTTCGTTCCAGTCCTAACCCGATCGCGATCGCGCGGTTCGCAGATGGACGCTACATCGAAGTGAACGACAGTTTCCTCAGCACTTTTAGTTACTCTCGCGAAGAGGTAATTGGTTTTACAGCGATTGAGTTGAATCTTTGGGTTAATTTAGAAGAATGTGACAGATACAGACAGCTATTGCAAGAATCAGGAGTGTTTCGCAATCAGGAATTCGATTGTCGTACTTCCGCCGGCGAGGTGAGGAAGATGCTGGTATCAGCAGATATTATTGAGTTGGGTGGAGAAGCCTGTATTCTCTTAGTCACGAACGACATTACCGATCGTCAAAGGGTAGAAGAAGCGCTCAAAGAAAGCGAGGGTAAATATCGCGACTTAGTTGAAACATCGCAGGATATGATTTGGTCACTTGATACCGAAGGGCATTATACCTTCGTCAACGCTGCCGTCAAACAGATTTTTGGCTACTCGCCTGAAGAAATGATAGGGCGAAAATTCAGTGATTTCAAGACACCTGAACAACTTCTCAAAGATAACGAGATATTCCAATCTCTCCTGAACGGAGAGTCCGTTTTTCATTATGAAACTATACAATTAGCTACAGACAGCAGACCTATCAATCTCCGGGCAAATGCAATTGTAGTGCGGGATTCCGAGGGAAATATTCTAGGAATAACTGGCACAACAAGCGATATTACCGAAAGCAAAAAAGCAGAGGCAGCCTTACAACAAGCCAAAGAAGTAGCAGATGCGGCTAACAAGGCTAAAAGCGAATTTTTATCAAAAATGAGTCACGAATTGCGAACTCCCCTCAATGCAATTCTCGGCTTTACGCAAGTGCTGGGCCGCGACTCATCTCTTTCTCACATACAGCAAGAACATATCGGCATCATTAGTCGCTCTGGCGAGCATTTGCTGACCCTGATTAATGACGTGCTGGAAATGTCCAAAATCGAGGCTGGTCAGATTACCTTAAATCCTACTAGCTTTGACCTGTATTATTTGCTCACTTCTCTCGAAGAAATGCTCAAACTAAAAGCAGATTCAAAAGGTTTAGCACTTAGTTTACACATCAATCCTAATATTCCTCAGTATGTAAAAACTGACGAAAGTAAATTGCGTCAAGTCTTGATTAATCTGCTAGGAAATGCGATAAAATTTACGACGAAGGGAAGTGTGACACTTCGGGTTGCAGCAATTAGTGCGACACAAAAGTCGGCAACAGACAACGAACTGCGGACTATTACATTTGAAGTGGAAGACACGGGCCACGGCATTGCTCCTACTGAGGTAGATTCTCTATTTGAGGCTTTTGTACAAACTGACGCGGGTCGGAAATCTCAAGAAGGAACCGGCTTGGGTTTACCCATCAGCCGACAATTCGTACAACTGATGGGAGGAGACATTACCGTCAGCAGTACCTTGAATCGAGGAACGATTTTTAGTTTTAATATCCAAATTAGCTCGCCTGACATGGCTGAAATTCAACCTCGACAATCAACAAAACGGGTAATTGGTTTAGAACCCAACCAAACCCCATATCGCATCTTGGTAGTTGATGATAAATGGGAAAGTCGTTTGCTATTGGTTAATCTTCTCGAACCGCTTGGCTTGGAGGTGCGCGAAGCAGTAAATGGTGAAGAAGCTATTAGAATCTGGGAAACTTGGAAGCCTCACCTAATTTGGATGGATATGCAAATGCCTGTGATAGACGGGTATGAAGCTACCAGACAAATTAAAGCCAAGATTCAAGAGGAGGCTACCCCGATTGTTGCGTTGACCGCTAGCGCTTTTGAGGAAGAGCGAGCCATTGTTTTAGCATCAGGCTGTGACGATTTTGTGAGCAAGCCTTTCCGAGAAGAAGTTATTTTTGCGAAAATGGCTGAACATTTAGGGGTACAGTATATTTATGAAGATTTACCGAACTTTACATTATCTCAGCTTGAGGGTCAAGACTTGAGTGTAAAAGCAGGGGAAACAACTGAAAATTTAAGGACAACTTTGGCGACACTGCCTGCGGAGTGGGTGACACAGTTACATCAAGCAGCTATCGATGCTGATGCAGAGCTAATTTTAAATTTGGTTGCCGCAATTCCTGAATCTAATACTTCTTTTGCGGAGGCTATCGCCGATTGGGCTAACAACTTTCGTTTTGATAAAATTACTAACTTAACTGAAGAAAATATTCCATGAACAGCCAGCAATTAGAATCTCATGTTGCCAATCTTTTAGTAGTTGACGATACCCCAGACAACCTGCGTCTTTTATCCACTATGTTGAGCAACAAAGGGTATAAAGTTCGGGGCGTAATAAACGGCGAGATGGCCTTAAAAGCAGCACGTTCTACCCCACCGGATTTGATTTTGCTCGACATTACGATGCCCCAGATGAACGGCTACGAAGTTTGCCAACACCTAAAAGCGGATGGCCGAACTTCGGGTATTCCAGTTATTTTCTTGAGCGCTCTAGATCAAGTGTTAGATAAAGTCACAGCCTTTGCTGTTGGAGGAGTAGATTACATCACCAAGCCATTTCATTTAGAAGAAGTTTTAGCTCGTGTCGAAAATCAACTAACTCTTCAGCGTTTGCAAAAAAAATTGCACGAGCAAAATGCGCGATTGCAGGAGTCCGAGGCTAAGGAGCGAGAGAAATCCCAACAACTAGAGCAGGCTCTACAACAGTTACAAAATGCACAAACTCAACTCATCCAAAGTGAGAAAATGTCAAGTTTGGGGAATGTCGTAGCGGGGGTAGCTCATGAAATTAACAATCCGATTAGCTTCATTAAAGGGAACCTCTCTCCGGTAACGGAGTACACTCAAGATTTGCTGAAGCTGGTGCAACTCTACGCAGAAGATTTCCCCAATCCCACAGCAGCTATCCAGGAACAACTGGAGGCGATGGATCTCACTTTTCTCAGGAATGACTTGCCGAAGTTAATTGCTTCTATGAGAATAGGAGCTGACCGAATCGGAGAAATAGTGCAATCGCTGCGGAATTTTTCCCGACTTGATGAATCTGACTTGAAAGCGGTGGATATCCATGAAGGACTTGAGAGTACGCTGATGATTTTGCAGCATCGGCTGCAAGATGAAGCAGATCAAACGATAATTAAAGTGGTAAAAGAGTATGAGGATCTGCCAAAGATAGAATGCTTCGCTGGGCGAATGAATCAGGTTTTTATGAACATCCTGACTAATGCGATTGAGGCGTTGCAATCCCCAAAAAGTTGGGCAAATGATTTAGATAATAGCAGCCCAATCCCTACTATTAGTATTTGCACGAAGTTACTCTCCGACTTTCAAGTAGGTATTTATATTACTGATAATGGGCCGGGCATAACCGAAGAGGTTAAATCACGCATATTTGAGCCCTTTTTTACAACGAAGGAAGTGGGCAAAGGAAAGGGTTTGGGCTTATCGATTAGCTATACTATTGTAGTAGGCGAGCATGGCGGGCAACTCCGTTGTTTTTCGGTACCGACTCAAGGGGCGACTTTAGCCATCGAAATTCCGATTCACCCTCTAAAAAACGTTTTTCTAAAGAAGATTGGGTCGGGTTATAAGCCACACTAAAATAAAAGTAGTCAAAAAGGGTTTAAAATTACGAATCGTGTTTATTTATGAGTCAGTTTATTTGCAATTGTTACACAAGTTTCTATTAATCAAAATTTAATACTCTTAGTCACAGAGTCGGCAAGCTATTCCGGCAACGCTCCTTAAATTACCAACCGTCGCAGACTGGTTTTTTTCCGTACCTTATGCACGCACTCTCAAACCCCAAATAATGATAAATTTCAACCCTCATTTTTTGTCGCCAAAAACCCTAGTAATTATTTGTGCAATTGCTACGCTTGTTGTCCTTGCTAGGAAAGTCTTTGCCACAACAATCGATTATGCACGGCCATTTAAAGAAACTAGCTTTTACAGTACGATGATATCTGCTAATAACGATTTAGCTGACATTTATTATCCTAAACCATCCGATCTTAATTCCGGTAATTACTCTTTCCCCATTGTACTTTTATTGCAAGGTGCGCTTGTAGATAAATCATTTTATTCAGATTACGCTAGCCACGTGGCGCGGTACGGTTTTGTGGTAGTCGTTCCGAACCATTTGCGCCCTTCGCCCTTCAATCCCAGTTCACCCCCTAATTTGGCGCCGGAAACTTCGCAAATGGCGGCGGTTTTGTCGCAAATGGCGATCGAAAACACCAACCCCACATCTCCGATCGCGTCTGTTATCGATACGCAGCGCCTTGGTTTATTGGGTCATTCTTTTGGTGGTGCAGTGGGGTTATCAGTGATTGCTAACAAATGTCTCCCAGAATTGTATTTGTGTCAAGAGCCATTTACGCGCCCGAAAGAACTATTAGCAGGTGCATTTTTTGGAGCTAACTTGCGGAATCCCATTGCTAATGAATTTGTGCCCATCGCTAATGATGGCATTGCAGTGGCGTTGATTCAAGGCGATATCGATGGTGTCGCCCTGCCCGATCGAGCTCAAAGCACCTTTGACCAAATTCAAACACCACCCAAAGCTTTGATTACTGTTATGGGTGCCAATCACTTCGGCATTACCAATGTTAATAACCCCGCTGGTGCGATGCCCGATCGCAATACTGCTACCTTAGAGCGAGCCGTGGGTATTGAAACGATCGCCCGTTGGAGCGCGCTATTTTTGCGGGCAAATATGCTTAAAGATCGATCGGCATTTGATTATATTTACTCTCAAGGTGACGCCCTCGATCCGAATGTCCGTGTTACCACCGTTGCAGTTTCCCAACCATCTTCTAAGTAGCTCCACATCAAAAAACGTAAGATAGATTAAGGCTAATAGATAGTGTGCCTACATTTTTATTATTGGGCATCACTTCACTGGGGAACGGAGACAACGATTGGCTAACCAACATTTAACCACATTTACGCTCTGCCTTATCAGCTTGGAGAACAGCTATATCTTATATATTTGGGTACTGGCTGCCAGCCAACAGTGACGTATTTGCTGCAAATAAAGCCGAAACAGGCTTTATTTGGGCTTAAAACTTGTGTAAGCCCCATTAATAGTTTTGAACTCACCCTGGTTAATTCGACTGTCAAGGTTAATCTTTTTGGATTTACTTAGAAGTTTTACTCGAAAAGCTGTAATTTTATTCCTTTGAATCGTTTTTGAGCAAGTCTTTTAATGTTTTTTGAACTCAATGGCTGCCTCCTGAGCTTTTTCGTTACTCACAGGCTTTGCTTCCTTTAAGTTGGCTTTCATGCGATAGTGTACTTGCTTGTGTAATGTTTGATATTTGACTGAGACTTGATAGTTCTCTTCTACCCATTGACCAATTTCTTTATAAGTCTTAAAATCACAGGACTCTTCACTTAACTTTTCGGATATTCCGGCTATTACCGCTGAAGGAATTACTCGGGGTCTACCAGTTGCTTGCCGTATTTCTAACAGTTCTGACAGACCGCCAGCACTATATTGTTTTAACCATCTATGTACAGTAATTCTATGTACACCTAAACGTTCAGCTACATCTGTAAGGCTTAGACTCGCTCCTGTTTTTAACCAATAAAGTGCCTGAATTTTTTGTTTATTAGGTAGAGTTCGCTGCTCCGACAGAATTTTTTTTAACTCGTCTGCTGTTAAATCAATTCTTTCTTGGTAGTTTACTTTCATAAAGTATTTCTCAAAGTTTATTCTTCATTGTAGCAGTTCTTTTTCGGAAATGATATTATTAACTAAAGTTCCCTTGGCAATAACGTCAGCCTGCCGCTTAAAGACTAGCAACGTAATATCATCAAACACTTTCTGCTTACCGATATGTTGCCGTACATCTACAATCACCGCATCCTTAACTTCTGCCGCAGACTTGTGCCAATTTTGACTAATTACTTCACACAGTTGCTTAAGTCCATACTGCTTTTTGCGGATGTTATAGGCTTCTGGAATGCCATCAGTATATAGCACCACGCCATCTCCAGGTTCTAGCTCAATCAGGATGTGACTGATGAAGTCTGCGATATCATCATCTAAAGCGATCGGGAAGCCTAACTCCATCGTGTCGATGCGCTCAACATCTCCATTTTTTCGCACAACAAGCGTTTCTTCATGCTGACCGCTGATGCTAATCAGTCCTTCGGAGTAGCTCAAAATCGCCAGCGTCAGACTTTTCTCGGAATTCATGCGCTGTACGTTTTTGTAGAGGGTACGGTTGAGTACATCGAGGAATCGAACGGGGTCTAGTTCACGAATCTCTTGCAGGGTGCGAACAGAGGTTTGCGCCATCAGCATCAGAATGCCGCTTTCCAGGCCATGTCCGGTGACATCGCCGATCGCCAGTGTGACAACACCATCGATCTGTAGCACGTCGTAGTAGTCACCTCCTACTTCATCAGCGGGTTCCATGTATCCGGCGATATCTAGTCCGTCAATTTCCAGTTCTTCAGGGTTAGGCAAAATCATTTGCTGGATGTGACGCGCCACATTTAATTCTGCACCTAAGCGGAGGTTGTCTACTTTGAGTTTTTCGTTGAGGGTAATGATTTCCTGATTAGCATTAGCAAGTTCTGCTGTTCGTTCTTTAACTTTGTCTTCGAGGGTTTCAAAGGATTCTTGGATTTGCCTCGCCATGCTGTTGAAGGATCGTGCCAGCAGACCGATTTCGTCTCGCGATCGCATCTTCACACGCATATCTAAGTTACCCGCCGTAAACTGGGCAACCGCTTGGGTGAGGTAAATCACAGGCTTTGTTAATAGTTGTGCGATCGCAAAAGCGATGATAGTTACAATTGTGGCGATGATTGCTAATAAAAGAAGTGCATCACGTATTTGTTTTTCTACAGGTGCTAGGGCAACGGCAATGGGCTGTGCAAAAAGGACTGACCAAGGTTTATATTTCAGGTGGGCGATCGCTAAGAGGCTCAACTCATTATTATCCGTAGCTGCCAATCGTGTGGTTAGATAAGGCTGTTTAGTGTCTAATGCTTGCTTGAGGTCGGGCAAATTGATTGCAAGTTCTTTCGTTAGAGTCTTAGGCAAACGCCCTTCGCGTTGCAGTTGTGCTACAACATTGGGTGACAAAGGCACAATAGATTTGAAAAGGAGTTCAGGTCTAGTGCTATGTGCCAGATGAATATAGTGCTCATCTAAAAGAACTGCTAACGATTTCGCACGTGCGTGTTCAGTTTCCCGAGTCACCAATTGCTGGACAGATGTGGCATTGTATGTCACCCGCAATACACCCAATATATTTCCCTTCGCATCGCGAACAGGACTGCTAAAGAAGAGCGTAACGAGGTTGGGAATTGTCGGGGATTGCCTAATACTAGAAACAAAAGATAGTTGAGTTTTGAGCGGTTCTTGGAAGTAATCTTGACCGGATTCATCTCGTCCGACATCCGGTGTATTCGTATCGAGTACATTCCGTCCCTTTAAGTTGAGCAAGGCATAGGAGATAATATTAAGCATATCTTTGCGACTGAGCCTGGTTAAGGTTTCAGTCGCTAACATCTCTTGGGGACTACCATTTCGCCGTTCTGGAGGTAGGCCCAGATAGGCAGCCAAACCTGGTAAAATCGCTTCTACCCGCACCGCATTGAGATTCGCATCGATAAACCCATCTATTCTGTTAGCGGTTTCGTTAGCCTCTGCAGCTAGGGCTTGTCGTGCGTTGTCGGTCAAGGCATTTTCAGTTGTATTTTTGTCGATAAAGGCTAACAGCAGCAATGGAATTAGAGCAACGACAAGAAACGAGACGATTAACTTTGTACGAATGCTGTTGAAAAACGAGCGCTTCATGGTTTCAAGCTAGGAGGGGGGCTTAAGAAAGAAGAATTGAACAAGGTTTTTACATTTGGAAGGCGCGTCACATTACCAGCGCGAATAAAAAATTCCGCATATTTATTGGCGGTTTTGTAGATATAATTAGGACTGTCTGATTGAAAGAACTTTTGATTTTCTGCAAAGTCAGTGAGGTCTATTCCCTCGAAAGAGATTGTATTGCTGGGAATATTCAACGCTTTGCTCACAATCTCGTTTCCTTCGGGAATATTTGCTTCCCAATAGGACACGCCTTGAAGCCAGCCTCGCACAAAGGCGCGAATATCTTCGGGGCGATCGCGTATCGCCTCACCCCGAAACGCGATCAAATCCACAATTAAGCCTGGGGTTTGCTTGCTTGTAAACAAAATTTTTGCCCCTAATTTTAATGCTTCAGAAAGATGCGGTTCCCAAGTGTGCCCTGCTTGGATAGCATTGTTTTGTAAGCGCTGGGGAACTTCTAAACCATCAACTTTAACCAGCCTAACATCATCGCTCGTCAGCTTAGAGCTTTTCAACATCTCAGTAACGAAGACTTCGCTAAAGCCGCCTAGATTTGCACCAACCTTTTTTCCTTTCAAGTTAAGAATTGTTTTAATGTTTGATTGCGCGACTACCACATCTGCACCTGTCGATTCATCCACAACCATCACAGCTTGGATATCAGGATTTGTGGCACTCAATATCATAAAATCTCCCAAGGTTAATCCGATCCCATCATACTTCCCTGCACTGAAATCTGCTTGTTGCAATTGTAAGTAGTCTACATAGCTCAGTTCCACGTCTATCCCTTGCGCTTTGAAGAATCCTTTCTCTTGAGCAATGATGGCAGGTCTATGGCCAACAAAAGAGATAAAACTTACTTTCAGGGGAGGACGTTTTACTTTTAGAGGTTCCGGAGAATGACAAGCAAACAGCAGCCAGCAGGTAATAATAAAGATGCTGTTGAAAAACAAGCGCTTCATGGTTTCAAACTAGGAGGGGGGGTTAAGAAAGAAGAGTTGAACAAGGTTTCTAGATTGGGAAGGCGCGTCACATTGCCAGCGCGAATAAAAAAGTCCGCATATTTCTTGGCGGTTTTGAAGATATAATTAGGACTGTCTGATTGAAAGAACTTTTGATTTTCTGCAAGGTCAGTAAGGTCTATTCCCTCGAAAGAGATTGTCTTGATGGGAATATTCAACGCTTTGCTCAGGAGCTCGTTTCCTTCGGGAATATTTGCTTCCCAATATGACAACCCTTGAAGCCAGCCTCGCACAAAGGCGCGAATATCTTCCGGGCGCTCGCGTATCACCTCACCCCGAAACGTGACCAAATCCACAATTAAGCCTGGGGTTTGTTTGCTTGTAAACAGGATATGCGCCCCTATTTTTAATGCTTCAGAAAGATACGGTTCCCAAGTGTGTCCTGCTTGGATAGCATTGTTTTGTAAGCGCTCGGGAACTTCTAAAGCCTCGACTTTAACCAGCCTAACATCATCGCTCGTCAGTTGAGAGGTTTTCAACATCTCAGTAACGAAAACTTCGCTAAAGCTGCCTAGATGTGTACCAAGCTTTTTTCCTTTCAAGCTAGGGATTGTTTTAATATCCGATTGCGCGACTACGACATCTGCACCTGTCGATTCATCCACAACCATTACAGCTTGGATATCAGGATTTGTGGCACTCAAGATTATAAAATCGCCCAAAGTCAATCCGATCCCATCATACTTCCCTGCACTGAAATCCGCGTCTTGGAATTGTGAGTAGTCTACATAGCTGAGTTCCACGTCTACCCCTTGCGCTTTGAAGAATCCTTTCTCTTGAGCAATGATGAGAGGTGTATAGCCAACAAAAGGTACACAAGATACTTTCAGGGGAGGGCGTTTTACTTTTAGGGATTCCGGGGAATGACAAGCAAACAGTAGGCAGCCGATAATAATAAATATACAGATGTAATTGAGTAGTTTAGACATACTATGTAAAGCATTCCTGGTGTAGAAAAGGCGACTCATATTTTCTTGAGTCCGATCGACCTAAGTGCATCCTCCGCAATCACCGCTAAAACTGTTCCGGTGGCGATATCTAGAACAAGCTTGCCCGATCGCACTTTTGCCAACTCTACTAACCGAGTTGCAGCCTGTTTGTGAAATTCATTCTCGTAGTCGGGGCGGTTGTTGAAGTCATTGAGAATCTGCCGTTTGTAGGCACTTAGCGAGTCAGTCATGCCGAATTACTGGTTTAACTTTCTACATTGTGGCAGTTATGGTCGATCGCGACGAGAGTCGCAGGTGACATCAGTCGGCCATCTCTAAAATGCCCGCAAATGTATGCAAAACCGCTACCGAGTATCAACTCTCCGGCAACAAACATCGGTCCAACTGGGATCGCGAAGCTGTAATCCGCTACAATCTGTGTTTGGTAAAGAATTTTTACAAGTTCACAGCCCATTACAGCCTTTGCGGCTTGTACTACCCAACCTGCCTGAAAATATGGATTTTGCTACTCTTGCTGCCCAGCTAAATGCTGGAACTATCTTGCCAGAGGGAATTGTCATCATCACCCTCTTGGTGGTTCTCGTCGGCGATTTAATCGTAGGCCGCAGTTCCTCGGGTTGGACTCCCTACGTTGCCGTTGCGGGTTTGCTGGCCGCCGTCGCTGCTTTGTGTTTGCAGTGGGATAACACGGATACCATCTCGTTTCTGGGCGGTTTTAACAGCGATGCCTTGAGTTTAGTGTTTCGCGGAATTATCGCTTTGAGTACGGCTGTCACTATTTTGATATCCGTCCGCTATGTACTGCAAACGGGTACTGCTTTAGCGGAATTTATCGGCATTTTGCTGACCGCTACTTTGGGGGGAATGTTCCTCAGCGGCGCTGATGAATTGGTGATGATTTTTATTTCGTTGGAAACTCTGAGTATCTCGTCTTATTTGCTGACTGGTTACACAAAACGCGACCCGCGTTCCAATGAAGCTGCTTTGAAATATTTGTTAATTGGGTCGTCTTCTTCGGCGGTGTTTCTCTACGGGCTTTCCCTGCTGTACGGGTTGTCTGGCGGCGAAACTAAGCTGAGTGCGATCGCGGCTAACCTTTCTACTGTGAATGAAGGTCAATCTCTCGGTTTGGTGATTGCTTTGGTTTTTGCGATCGCCGGAATCGCCTTCAAAATCTCTGCGGTTCCCTTCCACCAATGGACTCCTGACGTTTACGAAGGTTCTCCTACACCCGTTGTTGCCTTCCTTTCTGTCGGTTCCAAAGCAGCCGGTTTTGCCCTAGCAATCCGCTTGTTAACAACTGCTTTCCCCGCACTTATCGAACAGTGGCAGTTCGTGTTCACGGCCTTAGCCATTCTCAGCATGGTGTTGGGAAATGTGGTTGCCCTCGCCCAGACTAGCATGAAGCGGCTTTTGGCTTATTCGTCGATCGCCCAAGCTGGTTTTGTGATGCTGGGTTTGATTGCAGGAACAGAAGCCGGTTACTCCAGCATGATATTTTATCTGTTGGTTTACCTGTTTATGAACTTGGGTGCTTTCGCCTGCATCATCCTGTTCTCGCTGCGGACTGGAACCGACCAAATTAGCGAATACTCAGGTTTGTACCAAAAAGACCCGCTGTTAACTTTAGCCTTAAGTATTTGCCTGCTTTCTCTCGGTGGAATTCCGCCCCTGGCTGGATTTTTCGGCAAAATCTATCTGTTCTGGGCTGGCTGGCAAGCAGGACTTTACGGCTTAGTTATTCTGGGATTAATTACCAGCGTAGTTTCGATTTACTACTACATCCGCGTTGTGAAGATGATGGTAGTAAAAGAACCTCAAGAAATGTCAGACGCGGTAAAAAATTATCCCGAAATTCGCTGGAACCTTCAGGGAATGCGGCCTTTGCAAGTCAGCGTTGTACTCACTTTGGTGGCGACAACATTGGCGGGAATTTTGTCGAACCCTTTGTTTAATTTGGCTAATGATGCTATTACCAAAACTCCCATGTTGCAGTCGGCATTGAGTCATGTGCAACCTGTTGTGGGTGCGAAAATTGACTCGAATTTGGTGTCTCGCCGCGATTAATTTTTCCTGGTTCTGAAATAGTGCAAAACGCCTGACTCTTTGAAGTTGGGCGTTTCTTTTTTGTTGTGATATACTTAGGACTAATGCCAACTGGGGACTATCGAGTTGTAGGGTGCGTCAAACTTTCATTATCAACGGGTAATCAAGAGTTTACGCTCTGACGCACCTTACTAATTATGACACTTGCGTAACTCCTGATACTGTTAATTATGATTTTTAAGCGCAGATTAACGCAGATAAAAGTGGGTAATTGAGAATGACTAAAGAACACGTATACCGCATCAACACTGTTTGGACGGGTGCCAGTCAAGGTTCTACTTCATCTTACGACGCTTATTCTCGTGAGTATGCCATAAATATTGAGGGTAAGCCGCCATTTGTGGGTTCGGCAGACCCGACTTTTCGGGGCGATGCTTCTCTGTACAATCCCGAAGATTTGTTGTTGATGGCACTGTCAGCTTGTCATATGTTGAGCTATCTTGCTTTGTGCGCTCGTGCTGGGATTCGGGTAGTCTCTTACTCGGATGCAGCGATGGGCAAGATGGCACAAAAGAATGGAAAGATTAGGTTTACCGAGGTAATTTTGCATCCGCTGGTAACAATCGAAGCTGGTGACGATTTGGAAAAAGCCCGCAGTTTGCACGACAACGCACATCATGTTTGTTTTATTGCTAATTCGGTGAATTTTTCGGTGCTGCATGAAGCAAAAATGCTAGTAAAAAATCAGCCCAACAAGTTTTATACTCCAGATGAGTATCGAAAGTTAGAGGAAACTGCCGAGTTTATAAATGAATACCGCGATGGAGAAATTGTACCAATTGCAGGCAGCACGATTAATCGCAGCCAGATTAAAGGCAATATCTGTGCTGGTTTGCATACTGCTTTGCGGGGGAAGAATGCAAAAGTATTTATCAGCGGTTTGCGGTTGTGGATTTCTCGGTACCGACGAGGAACTTACCCGGATCTGATGGTGATTGAAGGGGAGCCAGTTTTTACCGAAGGACGCAGTGATGAGATCCTCAATCCGATGCTCATCGTGGAAGTGCTTTCTAAGTCTACCAATGATTTTGATCGGGAGGATAAGTTTCGGTGTTATCGCTCTATCCCTGAATTCCGTGAATATGTGTTAGTCAATCAATCTGAGTTTTTAGTCGCACAATATATTAAAACAGAATCAAATGAATGGTTGTTTCGGGAATATGAGGGAGAATCAGCAATAGTTTCTTTTGCTTCCTTGGGAGTGCAAATGTCGATGAGCGAGATCTATGCAAAAGTGGTATTTGAAACCTCAGAAACAGAAGTACAATAATCAAATTAATTGGTTGGTTTCGGCAAATCCCCGACTTCTGAATCAAATTCAGTGGCGAGCGAGATTGTTACCAAGAAGTCTGGGATTTGGTTGGTTGGCACCAGAATTTCAAAAGTTAAATTAAGAGTAAAATTAGATGAATGTAATTTGGTTACTGTTAAAGGCTTCTTGGTTAAATGTTTCCATTGCCATACTCACAGGCTTAATTAGCGGCGGTTGCAGCGCTATGTTAATTGCTCTAATCAACCGCGCCATCAGCGACAATTCAAACCAGAATTTAGTCTGGTATTTTGCGGGATTAGCAGTTTTGGCTCTCGTCGCCGGAGTCATATCGCAATTTTTGTTAATCTACCTTTCTCAAGAAGCGGTTTATAATTTGCGTCTGAGTTTGAGTCGCGGGATTTTGTCTACTCCTTTGCGGAATTTGGAAGAGTTGGGTGCTAACCGCTTACTGGCAACTCTGACTGATGATGTGGGAACGCTTTCTAATACTATATTTTTGATTCCTTTTCTCTGTGTCGATATCGCCGTTGTCGTCGGCTGCTTAACTTATTTAAGCACTATTTCGGGTACAGTTTTTGTTGTTGTATTTGGTTTTATGGTGCTGACGATTGGCACGGTGCAGTTGTTGCTAAATAAAATGCGGAAATTCTTCGATTTAGCCAGAGAAGAACAAGATACATTGTTTAAGCATTTTCGCAGTATTACTGAGGGAATTAAGGAACTAAAACTGCATTCCTTGCGCCGCCAAGAGTTTTTTACGGAAGAATTGCAGGGGAGTGCTGATGCTTCCCGCAATTATAACGTGACTGCTTTGAATACTGGTGCAGTTGCGATGGGAGTTGGGCAGTTGCTGTTTTTTATGCTGATGGGTTTGTTGTTATTTGTTGTACCCAAATTTGTGCCAGTTTCAACTCCGGTTTTGTCAGCTTACATTCTGACAAGTACCTATTTGATGTCTCCGTTTAACAATATTTTGCAAAGGTTGCCGGCGCTTTTTCGTGCTAATACTTCTGTGGAAAAGATAGAGAGAATGGGATTGGCTTTGGCAAGTCAAGCTGAGATAAATTCAACGGTTAAACTGCCTGACACGGCTCAGTGGGAGACGCTGGAGTTAAATCGAGTAATTCACAGCTATCCGGGAGAAAAAGAAGACATCAATTTTAGTTTGGGCGAGCTTAATTTGAAGTTTCATCCGGGTCAATTGGTGTTTATAATTGGCGGAAATGGCAGCGGGAAGTCTACTTTAGCTAAGTTAATCACTGGTTTGTATATTCCTGAATCGGGAGAAATTCTCCTAGATGGCCAGCCAATTACTGACGAAAATCGAGAGTGGTACAGGCAGCATTTTTCTGCGATTTATTCGGATTTCTATCTGTTTGAAAGGCTTTTGGGGATGACTAATCACGATTTGGACAAGCAGGCGGCTGAATATTTGCGAGAGTTTCATTTGGAAAATAAAGTTCAGGTGAAAGATGGAGTTTTGTCAACTACGGCTTTGTCTCAGGGACAGCGAAAGCGGCTGGCTTTGTTGACGGCGTATTTGGAAGATAGACCGATTTATTTGTTTGATGAATGGGCTTCGGATCAAGACCCGTTTTTCCGGGATATTTTTTACAAGCAGTTGCTACCGGAGTTGAAGCGGCGGGGGAAAACGGTGTTTGTGATTAGTCACGACGATCGCTATTTTGATTTAGCCGATCGCGCAATTAAACTAGATTACGGTAAAGTAGAGTATGACCGAGCAAATGGATAAGTACCGAATTGTCGAAACTTTGACCGAAAGCCAGGTTTCCGACTTGATGGATTTGTACAAAAACGAGTTTTGGAGCGACAAGCGGACGCGGGAAGATGTGGTGAAAATGCTGGCAGCAACTGATGTTATCATTGGTTTTGTCGATGAGAGCGATCGGCTAATTGCTTTTACTCGCGTTATCACCGATTTCGTATACAGAGCGATGATTTTTGATGTCATTGTCAAGCCGACGCACAGAAAGATGGGACTGGGTGCGAAGTTGATGGATGCAGTTTTAAATCATCCAGAATTGCAAGCTGTCGAGAACTTTGCTCTTAACTGTTTGCCGAACGTGATGCCGTTTTACGAGCGTTGGGGTTTCACAGATGATGTGGGCGAGATTAAGCTTATGCGGCGAACAAGAGGCTGAAATCAGCTTGTTAAAAAGCCCAGTTTTTCTCTAATTTCCTCTGTTTTGAAACCTACTAAAACAGCCGTTCCATCTTTAACGAACAGAGGACGTTTTAGCAGCATCGCATCCTTTGCAAAAGCCTCTATCCACTCTTCGCTATTCCAATTTTTCTTGTCATCGCCCAAAGCGCGGTAAGATTGACCGGAAGTATTTCGCATGGGTTGAAAACCCAAAGCAGCTACCCAGCTTTGAATTGTTTCGCGTGTCGGCGGCTGTTCTTTGGTGTTAATGAACTCGTAATTAACATCGCTATCTTTGAGCCACTGGAAAGCTTTTTTGCAGGTTCCGCAGTTTGGGATTCCGTAAACTTGAATTGACATAATAATGCGTGTTGACTGTTGACTGTTGACTGTTGACTGTTGACTGCTGACTGTTGGCTAATAAGAACTAACAACTAACAACTGACAACTAACTAATGACTACTGACTAATCTAGCTTGTTGAACCCATTGTTGCACGCGATCGACTGAAGGAGTCAAGTCATTGCGCTGCATTGTCGCTACGTGCAGCCTTAAAACTTGTTGGTGCAATCTCTCCACGGGCATTTGAGCCAATTGAGCCGGAGAAGCAACGCCGGCGTGCAGTAACAGCCCGCAATACTGACACCCTACACTCGGAATTCGAGCCAAATTTGCCATCGCTACCCATTTATTAACATATTGAATGTTAATCTGTAATTGATTGGCTAGCAACACTTTCGCCGCCTGGGTTTTCGTCAGGCGAATTAGTTGTCCGGTTGTGGTGATGCTGCACTCTTCCAGTTGAGATTGGTTTTCCTTGCTCAATCCCGGTAAGTGTGCGATCGGCCAGTCGCGTACTTGCACAGAAGTTTGAGGAGCTTTATGAGAAATTTTCATGTTTTTTCAGGGAATTTTACTTATACTTTAAAGTCTAAAATATAAAACAGTCAATAGAGGCGATCGCTCACGTCACCCAATCAACAAAAACCCAACCAAGGAATTTGACTAATTGCGGGTGTTGTGACCTTTCTGCTAATTGCCTTCACCGTAGCACTTTCAGCCTGTTTTCCTGCGTGTGAATCAGGCTTACTGCTTAACCAAATCATCCCGGCGATGACGACAAAGACTCTAAAAAAGACAGGCTATAAATGCTAGCAAAAAAGAAGTTATAGATGAGAAGTTTCTCAAAAATGGCTGCCAAGTTTGCAGTCAGAATTTTAGTGTTTTAATGCTGAGAATGCAAAAACTTGTGGCTGACTGCAAACCCAACTCAAAATTATAGGTCTTTACCCATGAAAATTACAGCAGGTTATGATTTGTTAACTAATACTCTACACCAACGGCGGCAAAAACTGGCTACTTTAATTAATTTTCCGGTAATTTTTTGGTCGGGGCGCAGCATCCCTCGCAATTATCCGGCACTTACTTATCCCTTTCGTGCCAGCAGTCACTTTTTATATTTTGCTGGTTTGCCCTTAGAAAATGCTGCCATTCGCTTAGAATCGGGCAAATTAGAATTGTTTTTAGATGACGCACCTGCTAGCAGCACTCTTTGGCACGGAGAAATGCCGAAAAGAGCAAAAATTGCCGAACTAATTGGGGCTGATGCTGCTTTTCCAATGGCCGAATTGAAATCGCGATCTACAAATGCAGCAACGATCGCCGTTCAGGATTCTTGGACTCAGTTGCAACAGTCTCAAATTCTCGATCGCCCTCTGGCACCACCCAACTCGCCAACCGGAATCGACCTAGAATTAACCAAGGCAATTATATCTCTGCGCCTGAACCACGATGCAGGCAGTTTGGACGAATTGCGTCAAGCTGCTGCTGTCACTGTAGAAGTTCACAAAGCGGGAATGGCGGCAACTCAAAATGCTCAAATTGAAGCAGGGGTGCGCGCTGCAATGGAAAGTGTCATCATCTCCAAAAAAATGACCTATGCCTATCCCAGTATCGTGACTGTGCATGGAGAAGTGCTGCACAGCGAACATTATCACAATTCCCTACAAGCAGGAGATTTGCTGCTAGCAGATCTCGGTGCGGAAACATCAACGGGATGGGCGGCTGATGTAACTCGCACTTGGCCGGTTTCTGGCAAGTTTTCTCCGACTCAAAGAGCGATTTATGATGTAGTTTTGGCAGCACACGATGCTTGTATTGATAAAATTAGTCCGGGAGTGGAATATCAAGACATTCATCTGTTAGCTGCTCGGATTATGGCGGAAGGATTGGTTGATTTAGGTATCTTGCGGGGAAATGTTGAAGATTTGGTAGAAATGGATGCTCACGCGCTATTTTTTGTTCACGGTATCGGACATCTAATTGGTTTGGATGTTCACGATATGGAAGATTTAGGAGATTTGGCTGGCTATGAAGCCGGAAGAACCAGAAGCAGTCGGTTTGGGTTGGGATTTTTGCGGCTGAATCGAGTTTTGCGTGCGGGAATGCTGGTATCGATCGAACCGGGATTTTATCAAGTTCCGGCAATCTTAAATAGCCCAGAAAACCGCGCCCAATATGAAGATTTCGTAAACTGGGAGGAGTTGGAAAAATTTGCCGATGTGCGCGGAATACGCATAGAAGATGATATACTTGTCAGCGAAGACGGTAGAGAAGTATTGACAGGGAAATTGCCCACAAAAGCTCCGGAGATTGAGGAGTTAGTTGCGGTAAATACGTAAGTAGAGCCGAGTTCGATCGCACATACGCAGTTCCATCAGGTGTGAAAAAAGATAAAAATGAATAAAGGTTGGCCAAGAAATCTTTCGATATTAGTTAAAAAAGTGGTCTCGCAAGTCAGAAAATTCGCTGCACTAATACTTCCACGCATTGTTCGCAAACCTGTATCCTCGCCGCCGCGTATGCAAGCTGCACCTTTGCCCAGCAACGAAGAAGAGAGGCTAGAAGCACTTCATCGGTACGATATTCTAGATACAGAGGCAGAAGCAGCTTTTGACGATCTAACAGCTTTAGCCTCCTATATTTGCGGCACTCCTATTGCTTTAGTAAGCTTAATAGATTCTAACAGACAATGGTTTAAATCAAAAGTCGGTCTGGAAGCGCCCGAAACTCCGAGAGAGTCAGCTTTTTGCGCCCACGCTATTTTAAATCCCAACGAATTGCTAGTTGTACCCAATGCTCTAGATGACGATCGCTTTGCCGCCAATCCGCTAGTAACTTCCAATCCAAATATTCGGTTTTATGCTGGCGCGCCGCTAGTAACTCCTGATGGTTATCCGATCGGCACTTTGTGCGCGATAGATACAATCCCTCGTAATCTCAGCCCACAACAACTAGAAGCGCTGCGGACTTTAGGACGGCAAATTATCAACCACATGGAGTTGCGAATCAATCTGACTAAATTAAAGCGGGCACAGCTCAGGAACAAACAAGTAGAAGAAAAACTCCGTTCTACCGACGAGCAAATTGTCAATTTTTTAGAAGGAATGAGCGATGCTTTTTTTGCTTTCGACACCCAGTGGCGATTTACTTACGTCAATTACAAAGGATCGCAATTTTTGAAGCGCTCGCAGGAAGAACTTTATGGTAAAAATTTTTGGGAAGAGTTTCCCGAATTCAGGAATTCTGATTTTTATAAAGAGTATCATGAAGCTGTAGCCAAACAAATTGGAGTAGCTTTTGAAAAATATTATTCTCCCTTAAGAGTGTGGCTGGAAGTTAGGGTTTTTCCTTCTCACGACGGCATTTCTGTGTTTTTTCATGATATAACTAAACGCAGGCAGATGGAATCTGCACTCAGGAAAGAACAGAAAAAAACTGAACGTTTACTGCTAAATATTTTGCCCGAACCGATCGTCGATCGGTTGAAGCACCAACCGGGGGTAATTGCAGACAAGTTTGAAAAAGCAACAATTCTTTTTGCTGACTTGGTGAATTTTACCCAAATTTCTACTACCATGTCCGCCACTAAATTAGTATACTTATTGAATGAAATTTTCTCAGTTTTTGACCAACTGAGTGAGAAGCACGGCTTAGAAAAAATCAAGACGATCGGGGATGCTTACATGGTAGCAGCCGGTATTCCCATTGAACGTCGAGACCACGCAGAGGCGATCGCCGAAATGGCGCTGGATATGCTAGCAGCAATTAAGGAATTAAATGTGAAGCTAGACGCCAACTTTGACCTCCGCATCGGGATTAATAGCGGCCCGGTGGTAGCGGGGGTAATCGGCACTAAAAAATTCATTTACGATTTGTGGGGAAATGCCGTGAATACAGCTAGCCGCATGGAATCTCACGGCATAACAGGTCGCATTCAAGTCAGCCACTATACTTATGACTTGCTGCAGGATAAATATGAATTTGAAGATCGCGGCGAGATCGAGATTAAAGGTAAAGGGAAAATGCAGACTTATTTGCTGACGGGTATAAAAATAGCAAGCGAGCTCAAAATCTCAGAGTAAATAAAACTAATACTTGAAAGTACCTGATTGTTGAGGGAAACTCCCGAGGCGGCGATCGATCGCCTCGAAGGCGCGATCGTCCTGTGGCAGAACGGCTGCTGCAGATCAACCAAATAAGATTATGCTATAGACAGAGATATCCGAGCAATCCTAGGCGCGGTACTCGACGTTATAAAAATACTAAGTTGAAGTCGTCGGAGCCTTTAATAATGGTTCAATTTCATATTCAAACCGATAGCGATATTCCAGCATCCACCCAACTATTCAATCAAATCAGGTTTGCGATCGCCTCGCGACAATTTCCGCCCGGACACCGCTTGCCCAGCACCAGACAGCTAGCCATGCAGACGGGTTTGCACCGCAACACCATCAGCAAAGTATACCGCCAGCTCGAAAATACCGGACTCGTAGAAGCCCAAGCAGGATCGGGCATTTACGTCCGTGCTCAAGGCAACGAACACGGCAACAAACTCAAATCTCCGATCCTCGAAGAATATCCCCTTGCCAACAAAATAGTGCAAGGAAGTATCGATCAACTGCTGGGACAGGGCTGTACGCTCAACCAAGCGAGGGAATTATTTTTGGCCGAAATTGACTGGCGGCTCAGGTGCAGCGCCCGCGTGGTCGTCACAGCCCCCACAGAAGACATCGGCGTGGGTGAACTGATGGCGAAAGAACTCGAACAAGCTCTTCGCATTCCCATACAGTTAGTGCCGATGGAACAGCTAGGTACTTTTTTGGATCAAATTTCTTCGGGAACTGTGATCACGAGTCGATATTTTATCGGAGAAGCAGAATCGATTTCGGCACCGCGTTCGGTGCGAGTTATTCCCGTAGACATCTACGACTACAGCGAGGAAATCCAGTTAGTGGGGGGTTTGCCGAAAGATAGTTATTTAGGCCTCGTCAGCCTGAGTCCGGGAATGCTGCGATCGACCGAAGTCATCATCCACAGCCTCCGGGGAGAGGATTTGCTGGTGATGACGGCCTTGGTGTCAGATGAGTACAAGATTAACTCGATCGTGCGATCGGCCAGAACAATTTTTTGCGACCAACCGAGTTTTGCTACAGTAAAAGCTGCCATCAATGCGGCTAGAGAAGATATTATTCGTCCCCCGCAACTGATATGCTCCGAAAATTACATCGGCTCTAAGTCGATTAATTTGCTCAAGCGCGAGTTGGGCTTGGGATGACGAAGGAAGAAGGAAGAAGGCAGAAGGAAGAGGGAAGAAGGAAGAAGGAAGAAGGAAGAGGGAAGAAGGAAGAAGGAAGAAGGAAGAGGGAAGAAGGAAGAAGGAAGAACAACAATTCAACTTTTTTAAGTTACCAATCCCAATGCCCGAATCCCAATGCCCAATGCCCCATGCCCGAATCCCAAGGCCCAATGCCCAATGCCCAATGCCCAATTACCGATTACCAATTACCCATGAGGATTATTCATGACAATTGAAATCCAACCTTCAATTAATGTTAAAACCGCGATCGAAAGCCGCCGGGCCGCCCGCAGCTTCAAACCCGATCCGATTCCCCCAGCAATATTGGCAGAGATTTTGCGATTGGGAGTGCGATCGCCCTCCGGTTACAACTTGCAGCCTTGGCGGTTTATTGTACTTCAAGACCAAGCCAGCAAGGAAAAATTAAAAGCTTGCGCCTTCGATCAGCGCCAAGTGGTAGAAGCCCCAACAGTATTAATCTGTTGTGGCGATCGGCGCGCCGCCGGGCCCGAAAACACCGAAGCCGTCATCGAATTGGGCAAAGCCACAGGGGCAATGAATGACAATTTAGCCGGTTATATGCGACAAGCAATCCCGCAATTGTTCGAGCACCGTCCTTGCTTCGAGTCCCTAGAAACTTGGACAAACAGACATACAATGCTCGCAGTAGCTCACTTAATGATTGCAGCTAAAAGCTTTGGGGTAGACAGTTGTCCGATGGAAGGTTTTGTCAGCGCTAAGGTGAAAGAAGCCTTTCAAATTCCCGAAGAAGTAGATGTTTGCTGTTTGCTGCCCCTTGGTTATGCAGCAGCACCTTTAAAACTATATGGCGGGCGTTTTGACGTGAGTCAAGTTTATTACAGCGAAAGTTATGGACACGCCTTGCAAGTTGAGATTTGAGAGTTAAGATTTTGTTGCAACTTGAATTTTAAGATTTAAGATTTGGAAGGAACTGGTGCCCAAGTTCAAACCAATCAAAAATCCCGACAGTTCTGCAATCTAAAATCCAAAATCCAAAATCTAAAATCGAAAGTGGTGATATCAGAGAGAGGAAAAAATATGACAGCAGCAACGCGACAAAGCAACGCCCAAATTCTAGAAGTAAAATTGCAGCAACACTTGCAAGCAGCCGGATTTAAAAACTTACCGCTTTATATTAGTTGTGATTTTCGAGATGAATCTTTAACGGTTGTGGGAGAACACCCCCGCAGTTTAGTTCTCAAAGCCAAACCGACTTTTGCGGTGCTAGAAGCAGCAATTCTTGAAATAGAACCAGAATCTATTCAACAGATTGGACTTTGCCTGAAAATTACCGGGCAAAAACAGCCTTATGCTTTCCATTCTTTTACTATGCACAACCCTGTTTTGTCAAGACCCAAAACAGTGCAGTTGTTCAAAAAAACAGAGAATATCCCGCCAGCAGAAACCGGGATAGTCTTAACAGAAAATGCGACCCCGGCGGGGGATGTAGAGGAGGAGATACCGTTAGAAACGGATGAGAAAGATGCGTGGGATGAAGAATATTTCCCCAATGTGTCTGAGAGTTCCAGCAATTCCGAGCCGATCGCCTTTAGGGTAGCTGCAATCCCGGCAGATATTGGAGACAATCCCTTCAATCCGCTGGATATGGAAGCGGTAACAATTCCCCAACAACCCAAGCATTCACCGTTTGCGATGCTGGCTGCTGCAGGAATCATCAGCATGGCGGCGCTAGTTTTGGCAGGGGGTTATTACCTGCTGAGCCGCCCCTGCGTCATCGGAGGATGTCCTGCTTTAGCTAATGCCAAACAGTTGAGCGAGAATTCGACGAAGACGCTGAAAACGTCAAAAGTTGCCAACACCCCCCAAGAAGCGCAGCGACAGTTAAAACAGGCGATCGCCCTTTTAGAACCGATTCCCTCCTGGTCAATTCATCGCGGTGAAGCTCAAAGCGCTCTGGAAAGCTACCGTTCGCAAAATCAGAATTTAAACTCTGTGATCGATGCAGCGCGCCTCGCAAAGTCAGCAGCCCAGAAAACCCAAAATCCCCCTTATTCTGCCGATAATGGGCAGGAAGCGCAAGCTCTGTGGCAAAGTGCGATCGCCGAACTCGGAGAAATCCCCCCAGACAGCCCAGCTTATCCATTTGCTCAGAAAAAGTCAAAAGAATACCGGAAAAATTTAGCAACTGGAAATCGGCAGTTAAGCACAGAGAAACAAGCCGAAAAAACGCTGCTCGCCGCCAAAAGTACAGCCCAAATAGCCGAAGCTCGCGAAGCAGTAGCTCACACAGCCGAGACTTGGACTCAAGTGCAATCAGGTTGGGAAGAAGCCCTCGAAACCCTATCAGCAATTCCCACGAGCACGACATCTTACCAACAAGCTAAACTGCTTGTTCCCAAATACGAAACCAAACTTTCAGACGCTCGCGAGCGCAAAAATGTCGAAGGAATTTCGGAAAATGCGTATACTCAAGCTGTGACTTTAGCAGCGGAAGCTCAAATTTTCGAGGGCAAAAACGCCTGGTTTAAAGCATCTGAATACTGGCGAAGAGCTTTGAGTTACGCGGAGCAAGTGCCGGCAGCAACTGCATATTCTCAGAAAGCCCAACCCTTGCTCGCTTCTTACAAAACTTCCTTGCAGCAAGCAGAAGTAAGGTTGCAGGAAGAAAGAAACCTGCAAAAAGCCCGCACCGATTTAGATAGAACTTGCAAAGGCAACCCCAAGATTTGCGACTATACTGTTAGCAAAGGTTTGATTGCCGTGCAGATGACTCCAGGTTACGTGCAGAAACTGCAACAAACTTTCATCCAAGCAAACAACAACAATGCTGTGAAGACTCGCCAAGCTGTAGAAAAGCACGTTGAAACGTTGCAAAAAGCCTTGGAGGCGATCGCCGAAAACGCCCAAATCCCGATGCAGGTGTACGATGGCGAAGGCAAGCGGATTGCGAGCCACGAACCGAAGTAGTTGTAGGGTGGGTGAGGGCGAACAATCTGTCAGAGCGATCGCAATGTGTACACTCACGCACCGCCAGCAATTTCATCCCCAGTCAATCCCGCTTGAAAAACTTGTTGCGCCGTCAAATTCAACTCTGGGAAAGTTGCGGACTCGATGTTGTCATCTCCCCGAAACAGGCTGACTTGATACTCGCCGTCTACTAACTGATAAACTGATATAGTAGGTTGTTTGGGATTGCCAATAAATCGGCGGCCACCCAAACCGAGATAATCCACAATCCAATATTCGGGAATGCCGATTAGTTCGTATTCCCCTACTTTCCTTAGATAATCATCTTGCCAATTAGTGCTAACTACTTCAAGAACCAACGGAATTGAGGCTCCTTTAGTGACAGTCGAGAACTTTTGCCACAGAGGTTCTGATGCTAAATTGGCTTCATTTAAGATCAGAACATCGGGGGAATAAGCTGATTCGTTTTCTGGTGGCTTAACTAATGCTTGTTTGGGGATGAAGTACGGCAGGTTTAGCCGATCGAATTCCACGGTCAATTTTCTTGCTGAAAAACCGATAACTTTCTCATGTCTTCCTAATGGCTGTGACATTTCAACAATCCCTCCATTGTGCAGTTCATAACGTGCATTTTCGGGCTTCCATTCCGCAAATTCTTCAAAAGTTAGCGGTTTAGTTGCTATTTGAATCATGGCTATTCTCCTTAGTGATGAGTGGGGCGGGCTATTCGGCTCACTCCACAAGATAACTCACTCTGTGTGGAACAGGCCGGAAAGCCTGTTCAATAAAATAAGGCTAAATGCAAGTTCCTACCTACCTTATATTACCAATTACCAATTACCAATTAACAATTACCATTTTATCAACTGTGCATCTTGATTGAAAAACTTCCGGGACAACCCCTCAGTCAACAGCAGAGTTGCGATTACAGTTGCCAGCGCTAATACAAACATAATTAAAATCTGGTAAGATGCTGCATCGAGAGGACTGACACCGCTCAGCATTTGACCTGTCATCATTCCCGGTAAAGTTACGATTCCTACCACCGTCATTGTATTTAAGAGCGGGATTAATCCAGCTTTGATCGCATCTTTGCGGTACTGTTTTACTGCTTGCTGCGGCGTCGAACCTAAACTTAAATGGGTTTCTATTTCTAACTGGCTGCTATTAACTGTACTCACAAGTCTTTCGCCGGCGATCGCCCCCGAGTTCATGGCATTGCCTAAAATCATACCCGCTAAAGGAATCAGGTATTGCGGTTCGTACCAAGGGTCAGGTTGCAAAATTAGCAAGTTTGTATAGGCGAGAGTCAAGGCCGTACTGATCAAAATTGAACCCCAAACTAAGGGCAGTAAGTTCTTGATTTTTTTGCTGATGCGGTTGCTGGCAACCATGCTAGCTGTTGTCAGCATGATTGCTAAAACTGCTAAAACCAGCCAAGGATTTTTCCCCTCCGGGTCAAAGATGACTGCGAGCACGTACCCGACTAAGATTAGCTGGATCAGGGTGCGCCCCGCCGCGATCGCGATCGCCCCCTCCAACCCCAATCCCTGCCACGCCGAAAGCCCGATCGCGATCGCCACCATCCCCAAAGCCCAACCCAAATCTGTAAAATCTAGCAGAATTAACACCGGCCCACCCTTTCGATAATGTGATTGTTTGCCTGTCCAAATATAAGATATTGCAATAAAGGTTTCTGAGAAACAGTTTTGCTGCAAGAATTTGCTTTGATAATGCTTGAAATTTATGGTGTGAAGAGTGAATAATGTTCCCCCCCTCGACTTAACCCGCCAATACGCGCAGATTGGCGACGAGATAACCGCTGCGGTGCAAAAAGTGCTTGCCTCTGGCGGCTACGTAGGCGGCCCGGCCGTGAAGAGTTTTGAACGAGAGTTCGCCGACTACATCGGCGTTTCCGAGTGCGTTGGCTGCAACTCCGGCACCGATGCCCTGATTTTGGCTTTGCGAGCTCTCAAAATTGGCCCTGGCGATGAAGTGATTACCACTCCTTTTACCTTTTTTGCTTCGGCTGAGACAATTAGCGCCGTCGGCGCCACTCCAGTATTTGTCGATATTGACAGCGAGACTTTTAATCTGGATGTCGAACTCCTCGAAGCGGCAATTACCGAAAAAACCAGGGCAATTATGCCAGTACACATCTTCGGCCAACCGGTAGACATGACTCGGCTGATGGAAATTGCGACTCGGCACAATTTAGCCGTAATTGAAGATTGCGCCCAGTCTGTCGGGGCCGAGTGGCAATCTCGAAAAGTCGGCAGCATTGGTCATGTCGGATGCTTCAGTTTTTATCCGACCAAGAATTTAGGCGCTTGCGGTGACGGTGGCGCGGTGACGACAAATGATCCTGCCCTCGCAGCTTCGATGAGAATGCTCAAAGAACATGGACAGTCTTCTAGATATTTCTACGAAGAAATCGGGTACAACAGCCGTTTAGATGCCCTGCAAGCGGTGATTCTCAGCATTAAATTGCGGTATCTCGACAGTTGGAACGCCCAGCGGCGGGAGAAAGCCGAACTTTACACCGAATTTCTCTCCCGCGTGCCCGGAGTTGCCGTCCCCAAAGCATTGCCCGAAGCAAAAGGAGTTTGGAATCAATACACGATCCGGCTGACAAGTCCAGAAGACGCGCAAAATCCCTCTGGCAATTTCCGGGACTCGGTGCGGGTTCAGTTGCAGGAAGCTGGCATCGGTTCGATGGTTTACTATCCGTTACCTTTGCACCTGCAACCTGTTTACAAATCTTTGGGCTATCAAGCAGGTCAGTTGCCACAGGCCGAGCAAGTTTGTCGCGAAGTCTTGTCTTTGCCGATGTTCCCGGAACTGTCGAGGGATCAACAAGAGCGGACGATTTATGGGCTGAAAGATTGCTTGGCAAAGGCCGATCGCATCCGGTAGCTTTGACGCGATGGCATCAGCGAGGGAAATGCAGGAGGAGAAAAGAATTGCAGGGTTGCAGTGGTGTGAGAATGTGCAGCGGTCAGGGAGAGCTGTTAAGTATTTTGACCGATCACTTGTACTTTTATGTACTATATTTAATGAAAAGAAACAAATTTAGGCTAGCAATCCGCCTCGAACGGGTGCATTTTCCGCTCGCCTAAACCTTGCAATGCGATCGGTCAATGATGAAGAAGGAAGAAGGAAGAGGGAAGAGGGAAGAACGAAGAAGGAAGAACGAAGAACGAAGAATAAATAATATTTGAACTTTCGACTTCCAATCCCCGATGCCCGATGCCTGATGCCTAATGCCCGATGCCCGATGGCCGATGCCCAATTCTCAATTTAACCTGTAATTTTCAGAAGATAAGAGGAAAATAAACGAGTGCCTCAGTATCAATTCACTCAGGCTAGACGCTACGATCCACAAGCGATCGCTCAGTATTACGGCAAACGTCCTTGGAAAGCAATTTGGCGCGCAATTACCGTTATTTGGTCTTTTGCGGGCTTTGTGCTAGGGATGCTGTGGGACAGTTGGCAGCACGAAGTCGCAGCACACCAGCCGGAACGAGCCACCCACCTGCGACAAATACTCACTCGCTTGGGCCCCACTTTCATTAAAGTCGGCCAAGCACTTTCTACCAGACCGGATTTGATCCGCAAAGACTTTCTCGAAGAATTGATCAAACTTCAGGATCAATTGCCGCCGTTTGACTCGGTGCGCGCTTTCGAGATTATTGAAGCGCAACTCGATCGCAAAATTAGCGAAACCTACAGCGAAATCTCCCCCGAACCTGTCGCCGCGGCAAGTCTTGGTCAAGTCTACCGCGCTCGCCTCCTCACCGGGGAAGCAGTAGCAGTCAAGGTTCAGCGACCGAATTTGCTGCCAGTCTTGAGCCTTGACCTTTACTTAATGCGCTGGGCGGCTGGATGGTTGGGCCCCTTGTTGCCGCTGAATCTCGGTCACGACCTTTGTTTAATAGTCGATGAATTCGGTATCAAATTATTCGAGGAAATTGATTATATCAATGAAGGCCGCAACGCCGAGAAATTTGCTACAAATTTTGCCGACGACCCGACAGTAAAAGTTCCGAGCATTTACTGGCGCTATACTTCAAACTGCGTTCTGACTCTCGAATGGATTGACGGCATCAAGCTGACAGATATGGCAAGTGTTAAAGCCGCAGGTTTGGATACCGATAGTTTAATTGAAGTCGGAGTCCGCAGCGGTTTGCGACAGTTGCTGGAACACGGATTTTTTCACGCTGACCCCCATCCGGGAAATCTGTTTGCCTTAGCGGACGGCCGTATGGCTTACATTGATTTTGGGATGATGGATCAGATGGAAGAAACAACTAAAGAAACTTTGGTTGATTCTGTCGTTCATTTGATCAACAAAGATTACTTACAATTAGCCAAAGATTTTGTCAAACTTGGCTTTTTGACACCAGATACAGATATTATGCCGATCGTCCCGGCGTTGGAATCTGTATTAGGTGATATCGTCGGCGAAAAGGTGTCAGATTTTAACTTCAAGACGATTACAGACCAGTTTTCGGAGTTGATGTACGATTATCCTTTCCGAGTGCCGGCGAAATTTGCCTTAATTATTCGCTCTCTGGTGACAGAAGAAGGTTTGGCCCTGACGCTGAATCCGAATTTCAAGATAGTCGAGGTGGCGTATCCTTATGTAGCGCGGCGTTTGTTGAACGGAGAATCTCCGGCTCTGCGGCGGCGTCTGATTGAGGTATTATTCAAAGATGGCAAATTCCAGTGGAACAGGTTAGAGGACATGATCGCGATCGCCCGATCGGATCGCAGTTTCGACTTGCTCCCCACAGCACAACTAGGCTTGCAATTTTTGCTGTCCGAGGAAGGATCGTTTTTGAGACGCCAGCTAATGTTAGCTTTGATTGAGGACGATCGAATCCACACCGAAGAAGTTCGCAGCCTGTGGAACTTAGTCAAGGAAGATTTGCAGCCCGGTCGCCTGTTCAACGTTGCTCTAGGCGCTTTGACGGAGTTTTCCACAGCAGGAGCAGCCGCGCTAACTCGATTTTAATTAGAAGGAAGTTCGGCAACGGATTCTGTAACGGATGTAACGGATGTCATGAAGAAGGAAGAGGGAAGAAGGAAGAAGGAAGAAAAATAATTCTACTCTTGCCCATTCCCAATTCCCCATTCCCAATTCCCCATTCCCAATTCCCCATTCCCAATTTCCAATTACCCAAATTAAGGAATTATTCGTGTATTATTTTCCAGAACCTCCCTATTTTTTAATGTCGGCTGGATTACTAGCAGGTATGGCCTCCGGCGTAGCATTTGAAGCAACTCTCAAACAATCCGTACAACAATGGTCTAAAAATCGTTCTACTCGCACTTTGGCTAACCTGCCAAGGCTGCAATTGGTCATACCTTTTCTGGGAATGGCGGGCGGAATTTGCGTATTTTTAGCTTCCGGGATGGAGATTTTTGGCTTCCCAAAACTACTTTGTTATGCCCTAGCTTTGCCACTGACGGTACTCACGGGCTGGCTAGTTTGGACTCAGCTAGGTAAGCTTTTGATCGAGTTAGAACGCGGAGGTTCCCAAGCGCTGGATTTAGATTCTTTTGAACAATGAAAGTTAACTATCAACCTCTTTTGTGAAAAGCAAAGGGGTTGATAGTTATCTAGGATTATCCTAATTTGAGACTTTTTGAACCGCCGATAACCCAGAGGAAGAGAAAGAAGAAAATGACAAGTTAGGCAATAATTTGTGTAAAACTTTAAAAATTTAAAATCTAAAATCTAAAATCGAATGAGTATTTTAATTGTTACGGGTGCGGCGGGGTTTATTGGCTCTAACTTAGTAGAAACTCTTTTAAATCGAGGGGAGACGGTGATCGGTGTTGATGAGTTCAACGATTATTACGATCCGGAACTCAAGCGCAAGAATATTGCACGATTTGAAAAGTATCCGGGTTTTGAATTGGTGGAAGGCGATATTTTGTCTGTAAATTGGCGATCGCTTTTATCCGATGCTAAGGTAATATTTCATCAGGCGGCGCAAGCAGGAGTTCGTGCTAGCTGGGGCGACGGTTTTCGTAGCTATACCGAACGCAACATTAACAGCACTCAAGTATTGTTAGAAGCGGCAAAAGATGCACCAAGATTGCAAAAGTTTGTCTATGCTTCTTCTTCTTCAATTTACGGCAATGCTGAATCTTTTCCCACGAATGAAAACGCTTGCCCGCAGCCGGTTTCTCCCTACGGAATTACGAAATTAGCCGGTGAACGTTTGTGCGGGCTTTATTACAAAAATTTTGGTCTTCCGACTACTTCGCTGCGCTATTTTACCGTTTACGGGCCGAGACAGCGCCCCGATATGGCTTTTCACAAGTTTTTTAAATCGATTTTGTTTGACGAGGCGATTTCAATTTTCGGCGACGGATTGCAAACGCGGGATTTTACGTTTATCAGCGATTGCGTTGCGGCGAATTTAGCGGCGGCTGAGGTTGCGGAAGCTGCGGGAGAAGTTTTTAATATTGGTGGGGGAAGTCGGGTAGTTTTAAAGGAAGTTATTGATACAATAGAGAGAATTGTCGATCGACCTATTCGGATAGATTTTACCGAAGCTGCGAGGGGAGATGCGCGGCACACTAGCGCGGATGTGTCTAAAGCCCAGAAAATATTAGGTTATCAGCCGCAGGTTGCTTTAGAAGAAGGTTTAAGGCGCGAATGGGAATGGATTCAGTCTTTGTACAGTTAGATACTATTTATCCCAGAAATTCTGCAACTTAAATTGAACATTGTTAATGTTGTGAATTCCCCTACTTTTGAGATTTCTCTGCCAGCGAAATGCTGCGATTATACTATTATTTTTTAGAAAAAATCGCACTCTGTGTGATTAGTAATGGCTTCGATAATTTTATTCAAAACTTTTTTAGAATCCGTCATTGTACTTAGCCAATAACTACCTGAATGTTGCCGGTGATAATAACTTAAATTACTCACAGCATACAAGCTGCCGCCACTTTTCAACCACAAATAATTGAAAGCGGCGACATCGGAAGCTTGCACGCAAATATCTTGATTATCCTCGGCACAATCCAGGTATTTCTGTACATTGACGAAGTAGTTGCCATCATTAATAAAATTGCGAAATAATTTAGGATTGGGATTATTTAGAATTAATTCTCGTGCTTTTTCAAGATGGATTTCTGTATCAGAAAATAATTTAAAATTAAAGTAGGGATTGGCGGATGTCGGACAGTAAATTAGCTTAGGATTCCATGCAGTTATGTGGTAGAGTCTATCGACATAAGTTTCGCTCAAGGCATTGTCAGAGTCAAGAATAATTGCCCACTCATTTTTGCAGTGGGAAATCGCCATAATTTTGCTTTTATACGCACCAAAATTTTGCTCACCTCTGCGGATAGAAATCTTAGGTGACAAGTTTGCTATATTTGCTTGCATCCTAGAAAACTCTTCGCGGCAGGAAGCATCATCGTAAATAATAATATCATCAATCCGATCGTCATACAAAGCATTGCACAATGCACCTACAACCAAACTAGAACGGTTAAAATGGGTAATAGCTAGAGATATTTTACTTCTGTTAGCCACAGACGGACGCCGAATTGAAATTAAGCGAACGCCTAGAGGGCTTGTCCGCAAGTCCATCATAATTTTGTAATACTGTTGGTAAACTTTATTTTCGAGTTGTAAACTGCGAATTTTTCGGCCAGCTTTTCGCAAAATATTCATTTCTGTATTTGCCAATCTATACCTAAAGTTGATATTTTTTTGCCTGACAAAGGTTTTGGCATTTCTGTATCCGCGCACTAGCAAACTTGGGGATTTGAGTGGGGGGCATTTTTCCGGTGACTTCAAATAACGGTAATGCAGAAATACATCTCGGTAGGGAATCTCCACATCTTCGCCAGCACACAATAGATTAATTTTGGTAGCCGAAATACTCATGTAATGCAAATAAGTAAGCCGCCGTCCTTTATCATATAAAACATCATTTATCACCTGAAATTGAGACGACCAATGATTTCCCGTTACCTGTTCGGGTTGAGCATATGCAAAGTTGTAAAAAGATATTTTGCTGCGGGCGACTAAATAGTTAAGTAAAGATTGGTCAGCGCCCCGTAAAGACATGATTTCCGCTTCTCCTGATGTTAATTTTTCTAAAAATTGAGAGCAATTATTTCGATTAAAAACCCCCGCTTTTGACGCAAACCAACCTGCACAAAAAGTATGAGATTGCAGTTCGTCCAAATTTAAAGTTTGAGGTAATTTTGGGGAGGATAAATCAAATATATAATTGAGGTCTGATTTGTATTGAAAATCGTTTGCTACCCAGTCAAATTCATCTAGTTTTTGATAAATGTAATCTAGAGTCCCCATTAACAGAGTGTCGGCGTCAAAATAAATAAATTTATCAAAATGGCCGTCAAAACAACATAATTTTCGGTGCATTTCCAAACATTGAACAGGTTTTAAACCTTTAGATTGCCAAACTTTTTGAGCTTTTGCATGAGTTTTCCAAACTTGAGTCGCAAAGTCTTCCCAGAAAATGATTGAATCGGTATTTTCAAACAGGGTGACATGAGGACGAGTTGCAATTTCTACTTGCACTTTTTTCATTCGATTATCATAGGGAATGATACAAACAGGAATATTTTTTGCCCCGTTGACTTCGAGACTGTTTAATAAAGCGACTAAGTGGTCGAACACAACATCGTTTGCTAAAATATAAATACCATTGGTCATCGTTTTTTAGTTAATAAATAACCCAGCGCATATAGATTTCTTTTTAGGTGCAGGCAAGATGCCCACACCACAAGAAATAAAATTTATTGATTGTGGAACAGGCATCTTGCCTGTTCTTCCAAGCTTGTTTGGTGTCAAAAACACAACCAAATTTATGAATTGTGGAACAGGCATCTTGCCTGTTCTTCCAAGCTTGTTGATAATAATACAACATATTATTTTATCCTCACCTACTGAAAGCCCGAAATATTTTTTGCACTAAATTTGGTTGTTCCTCATTGAGATAACGATAATGTTTCCAAAGTTTCCAATAAGGACTACCCGATTTAATGGGTATTCCAGCCCAGTGAATATATTTTAACCTTTTGCCTTTGTCATAAAGAACATAATCTATTTCTTGAAAATGCTGGGACCCAGCCCAGCTTCCAGGTTCGGTTGCTGAATCTTTAACAAGATTGCAGCGTTTAGGAATCAACTTAAGAATGATATAATTTAGTATAGGTTGGTCGGTGACATTTTGAGTAAAGTCAAAATATTCTCGATGCTGCGAACATTCTCGCAAAATTTCATACATTTGCGATTCTGTAATAGTTCCTTTTCTGGAGGCCCAAAAACCGCTGTTGAATACATCTTGAAGCTGTGAGTCTGTAAAGATATTTTGTTCTTTTACAGCGGGGGAAAATACATTTCGCAGTTTTTCGCTGAGGTGGTGGTAGTCGCAGCAAAAAAAGTCTACTTCTGATAGTTTGTTTAAGTTGTCTGCGATGTCTTCAAAGACGATGATATCGGTATCGATGTAGAGAAATTCGTCAAGCGGGCCAAACCAGGCGGCGAGTTTTCGCATTTTGTTAGGCAGGGCTAAAAAGTTGCGATCGAACGTTTGGCCAATTTCTCTGGTAAACTGTTCCACAAACTCCAGATTTGGGAACAATCGCACCCCGTGGAGACTGCTGAGTGCCGCTGCCACTTGCTGATAATTGTCGTCGAAGGGAATCAGAAAAACAGGTACTTGACAATTGTACAGACGTATGCTGTTTAAAAGGGCGATCGCACTTTCGAGCACCTTATCATTCGCAACAATATAAATACCGCGACTCATACATTTATCCTCAACCTTCTCAATACCCTTTTTAACAAATTCGGCGCAGAAACCTCAGTATAAGACTTTGGCGCTTGGGCAAAAATCGGACGCTTGGACGGTTCGCGGAGATAGCGGTAATGCAGGAACAAATCGCGATAGGGAAACTCAATATTTTCGCCCGCACAAACTCTCCGAATTAAATCCGGCGGCACACCAATATAATGAATGTAAGTAAGTCGGTTTCCCTTGTCGTACAAAATCTGATCTTGCTCTTGAAAATGTTGGGAAGTGACGCTGCACCCAGTTTTTTCGCCATCCGGGAGGCTATAAGCAAAATTATAGCTATTCATCCCCGTTTTCATCACCATATAATTGAGCAACGGCTGTTCTCCCGCACCTTCATAGAGAATTTCCGCCTCGCCCGATTGCAGTTGAGCTAACAGCCATTCCCTAGTATTTTGCTCAAACAATCCTTGCTTGCTGGCGTAAAATCCAGAACAAAATATTTCCGAGTCTATCCGATTTTGCTCAAAAACTTCGATTAGTTTTGGTGACTGAATATTGTATACTTTAGTTGGGGATAGAAATTGAAAATCATAAACCACAAAATCCGATTCCTCTAACTTCTGAAAAACCGCATCAAGGGAATTCATTACCAAAGTATCGGCATCCATATAGATAAACTTTTCAAACGGGCCGTCGAAAGCGCAAAAGCGCCGATGTGCGCCGTAAAGCCGAAATTTTTTGCGGTTCAAGCGCTCTGGTGCGGCTGCTTGCATGAAGTTGTCCCATCGCTGAATAGAGGCGCTATCTTCATAAATAAAGACGTTGGGACGGTGGACAATTTCAGCTTTGATTTGCTGTATTTGGTCGTCGAAAGGATAAATACAGACAGGAGTATTTGAGCCTAAGATAACTTCTATACTGTTGAGTAGGGCAATTAGTTGGTCGTAAACTGTATCGTTGGCAAGCGTGCAAATTCCATTCATATTTAGTGAATAAATTGTGGTAGGGTGCGTCGCGTGTCGCATATTTGTAAGTAGCGAGAATTGTTTGTAGCGACGCACCCTACACTCTACAAGGGCTGACCGCCTGTACGTCTACAACTATCAAAGAAACCGGGTTTTTTGCTGTTGCTGTCGGCTGTAACCAAGTATCCTCGCAAAAAAACCCGGTTTCTGACCACCCGTGCGATCGCGAACTAATTAAAACACGATCGTCCAACCTTCGCGCTGTGCTTGTTGTTGAGTGTACGACACGCCGTCAACTTTCAGACCTTCTTTATTCAGCAGCGTGATCAAGCCACCTTTTTTACTCAGTTGCACGTTTGGTGGCAAGGTAACGACCAGAGAAGCACCAGCAGCAACCGTACCGGAAAGGCTATGCTTGTTTTTTAACTTATCTGCGATCGACCATCCAGTCAAATCGATTGCATCCGGTGAAGCATTCAGCAGCGTTACGGTTTCCTTTCCAGCATCTTCACCCACAGGACTTACTAACGCCGCCACAATTCTGACAATATACTCAGGTTGTGGAACTTTACCTGGCTCGACTTTGACAGGAGGTTGGCCGGGAATGGGTGCGGGTATAGTATGGATGGGCTGTCCCAAATCGTCGTCAGAATGCCAAGTTTGCGATTGAAACTTCAGGAAAATGCCTATCCAGCGGTTCTCTGACGGGAAGTGTACCAGCATTGCGCCGTCTTGCCAAACGCCGTTATCTTTGGCAAAGTTGCCGGCATTCCCCTGATTCATGTGGATGTCGTGAATGCCGTTACCGGGCAAAAAGCCGAAGATTTTGTCTTTGATGGTTTCCGGCCCCCATTTCTCGCCGAAAGCATAGATATGAGCTGATTCATCCGACATTGCCCGCTGCACGTATTTGTCAATTTTCTCGTTTAAGTCATTATCCGCACCCGGTACATTGAAGGGTAGAGGTATCATTTTAGTGCGATCGAACAAATTACCGCGAATAAAATCAAGTGCCAAACCACCGGGCTTTCTCTCCAGTTCCTTGAAGCCCAAAGGCAAATCTGCCAAATCTGCCAAAATGGGATAAGAGAAATTTTCATCAACCAAATACTCTAATTCCGACGGTTCTACCTGCGATTTTACGTTGATAGCAATTCGGTAGTCTGTATCTTCCGAAACTAAGTGAACTTGGTAATGAGCATTAGACGTAATCGCCAAACGCCGTCCCACAGGACGACCTTTTAAAACACCGTAATTCTTTAAAGCCACAAGCTTCTCCTTGGTACTTCAAAATATACAACATACTCTACAGGAGCGATCGTACTGGCCAGTCAAGCCGCCCCTTCATCCTGTCACCCCTCCCCCCAATAACTTATGATAGAAATCCGGGTTCTTGCTTTTACGAATCATTAAATTTTATTTCCTGAGATACAAACTTAGACAGCCAATTGAGCAAGTTCAATTCGTGGAGAATGATTTGTCTGGCTTCGGCAATTTTATCCCTGGCTTCGTGCCAATAATCCGCAGTAGCTACAACCTCTTTAATAAATTCTACTCCTTTCTCATCCAAACTTGGCAGCCGCAGAAAACTCCCTGCGGGCAACAACTTATCCGCCGCCGAACCGCCGTAATAAATCGGCAAACACCAAGCTAACAAAGCATCCCAAAGCTTCTCGCTGACATACCAATCGTTTTCTGCATAATTTTCAATAGCTAAGTTGTAATAGTATGGTGCGACGGCGTGCCATTTATTGTTTACAGTGCCGTTCCCGCGCGCCCAAGTTGGCAAGTTTCGCCCGTACAGGTCAAAATCCAATTCTTGCGATCGCAGCAATTTGATAAAATCTAATCGGTGTCGGTGATTGGCGGTGCGGCTAACACCTGAAGTAATCCAAGAACAGGATTTAGTTTTTGGCGGCGCAGGCATTTCATCGAGTTCTCGAAACGAGTTAGAGTGATACCAAATCGCGGGCATATAATTGGGGTTTGGTGCGAAATCGTCGGGCCCGGAAACGTAACCGCAATAAAGTTTTGCTTGTTCGTAGTTGGCTTTGGTAATTTCAATAACTTCTGCTAACGGTGGTTCGCGGATCAGGTAAATTATGCGTTCCTTGGGGACACCGCGCAATTTTTCTCGAATGTCGTTTTCTTGGTTTTGATGCCTGTAGCGACGTATTTTATCGACCCACGATTGCTTTTTGGGCGGTTGTGGAAAGTCGAATTGATACATGAGTAAAAAGTCTGGTTCTGGGTGGTTTGCAACCATTTGAATGTTGCCCCATTTGCCGAAGTTTTGGGGGGTTTGTTGCCACAGCCAGTCGCTTTGGTTCATGCCTGGATAGGTGGTGATTGTGCCGATGATTTTTGGGTTCATTTTTAATAATAAATCTGGTTTTCGCGTGGACGGGGCGGGTTTATGAGATTATTTATTTGAGGCGATGATTGTTGGTAAAACTCGCCCCGGAGGATTTTAAAATTATCGGATGAGGATTAATAAATGATTTGCGATCGCACGCCTTCATCTACATAACCCATAATTTTCTGTATCCTATTTTCCCAGGAAAATTGCTTGACAAAATTCAATGTTTTTGCATAACCTTCGCTTTTCCTCGGATATTTGGTTAAACTATCTCGAATGCTTTGCGCGAACTGGTGCGGGTGATCCGGTTCGCACCAAATTGCTGCTATGTTTCCCGATTTAAATTCCATTAAAGATGCAATCTCCGTTGCTACAATCGGAGTTCCCGATGCCATGTAATCAAAAAATTTTAAAGGAGATGTGAACGTCGCGGCTTCTGTCAAACAGTGCGGGTGAGTCAAAACATCGGCTGCTTGCAGCAAGCTAGCCAGTTGATTTTGAGGGAGGTAGCCGAGAAATTTAATGTTGTTAACTTGCTTGGATTTGGCTAACTGCTGGTAGGCTGTTACTTGGGATGAATCACCGCCCGCGATCGCAAATTGAACCAGCGGCAATTCCTTAGCCACATCCACCAACATATCAACACCTTTAAACGAGTAAAGTCCGCCTGCATAAACTGCTAAATGCTGTCTGTCATCTTCTAATAATTGCTGTCGCCAATTCTGGGCAGCTTCTGCTTGTCTCGCGAGAAACAAATGGTTAAAACCGTTGTGCAGCGTAATTACTTTTTCCGGCGGCATCCCATTCAAAATCATGCTGTCTCGCACTGTATCGGCAACAGTTACGGAAATCTGAAACAGAGGATTGCGGACAATTTCTGATTCAAATTGCTTGTTTTCATGGTGATGCTGTTCGTAGATAGCGGGAATCCCGTTTTTAACTGCTGCTTTGACAAAGTTCCAGTCGCGGGTGTGGACAAGTTTAGTGGATTTAAGCAGGTGAATCGGTAAATAGTATTTTGATACTATTGTACTGGAACTCGTCCATTTGCTGTCCAAAAGGTCGATCGGCCAAGGCATGGGCAAATCTGCTACTTTTAATTTATCTTGAATATTGTAAATTTTGGCAAGTTTGTCATCTGGTTTCCTGGGTTGAAAAGGAAAAAGGAAATCAACCCGATTCAAAGCACTCCAGCCTTTGCGGAGGTATACCAAAACTGCTGGATAACCGAGGTTTGCTGCAGCATTGGCAGAGTGTGCAACTTGAACTAAGCTCGCTACATTGGGTTGTGGCAAGATATTTCTGGTAAAAAATACATAATATTTGGACATGGTAATTGGTAATTGGTAATTGTTGACTGTGCAGACAGTTGACTAATGACTACTGCCAACAGACTACTTTTTAACAGCCTGACGCTTAATAGTGTTTTCTATAAATTCTAAAGTAGTGAAAATATTAGCAGCAGAGTGAAATGATTCTCTGATTAACTCGTCTCTTTCTTCGGGAGAGTCTACCATTTCATCTACTAGCAATTTGAGGTAAGCTATCATGGGAGTCAGGCGAGTGCGAATTTCGTAAGAACCTCTAATTAGAGCTTCATCGCGAGCGGTTTCTTCGGCAAATTGCACTGAATACAAGCGAGTGTAGTAACCTCCTTTTGCTAGCAATTCTTCGTGGGAACCCATTTCTACTACTTGTCCGCGATCGATCACGGCGATTTTGTTGGCTTTTTGGACTGTGGAGAGGCGGTGGGCGATTACCAACGTTGTGCGATCGTAGCTCAATTTCTCGATCGCCGCTTGCACGTACCTTTCCGAAACCGTATCCAGCGAACTCGTTGCCTCATCTAAAATTAAGATTTCCGGGTTTTGCAGCAGGGCTCTAGCAATTGAAATTCTCTGACGCTGCCCTCCCGATAAGATCACGCCCCGATCGCCAATTTGAGTATCCAACCCCTCCGGCAATAGTTGGATAAACTCGTAAGCATTCGCTCCCTTCGCCGCTTCCACAATTTCTTCCTCAGTCGCTTGGGGTCTAGCATAAGAAATATTTTCCCGCACTGAAGCATTAAACAAAAACGTATCTTGGCTAACAATACCCATCGCTTGTCTGAGACTTTTTAGCTCAAATTCGCGCAAATCCCTGCCATCGATCGAGATATGACCTTCCGTAGGATCGTAAAATCTCGGCAGTAAATCTGCCAAAGTTGACTTGCCCGAACCCGAAGTTCCTACCAAAGCCAAAGTAGTGCCGTGAGGTATAAATAAATCAATTCCTTGCAAAACTAAATTTTTGTGGTTAGGATAACTAAAAGATATTTTATTAAAATGAATTCCAGAGCGCAAATGAGTGTACGGCACAGAACCGTTAAGCATAAATGGCTTGTCCTCGCCGTTCAAAAAATCATTAACCACCTCTACACTAGCCGACGTATTAGCAAATTGACTACGCCCGCTATTCAACTGTGAAATTAAAGGTATCAATCGAAACAGTACCAATAAATAGGTTAATAAAATTGTAGCAATAGACTCTATCTCATGTGCAAATATTGTGCGGCCTATAAATACAATCAAAATTATAACTATCAAATTAACAACTTCGTTAATTGGGGCGATCGCCGCATAATTTACCTGAGCCTGAAAATCCGCTTGTTCTCGCCTTTGAATTAAATGCTTGATGCGCTGATACTCCCTTTCCTCGTTCCCCGTTGACTTGACCAGCCGAATCCCAGTAATGGTTTCCAGCACCCTAACCGAATAATCTTTCGACATTTCAGAAAGCAGGTAGCCAAAATGCTTGGAACGGTTAATAATATATTGATTTGCCCAAGCAACTAACGCCAGCAAAACTGTAGCTGTCAGCGTCAGTTTCCACGATATAGAAAGTAGCAGACCCACAAAAACCAAAACCGTGATTGAGGTAGTAAACATTCCGATCGCCGTGCCAACTGCACTAGCAGTCCGACCAATCTCTCCGCCCAATCTATTAATTAAATCCCCGACTTTAGTTTTAGAGTAAAAATCTAAATCTACTTTTAACAACAACTGCAAACCTGCTTCTCGCAAATCAAAAGTCAGAGAGCGCGTTAGAGAAGTAGCTACTAAAGTATTGATATAACTCGCAACATTTTTTAAAAAAATTGCCAGCACAACCGCCCCCGTCATCAACATTAAACGCTGATTTTCGGGCATTCCCTCAAAGGGATACATCAAAGTTTTAATGAGAGGTGGAGCGCCCCGCAGCTCGATCGCATGATCTAAAAAACTTAAAAGAAGTGGTACAATCAGAGTAGTGCTGATACCGTTGAATAAAGCGCCAGAAAAGCCCAGCATCACGGTTAAGAGAATCCTGCCGGGATATCGTCTGGCAAATTTTAGGAGTAGCTTATTGGCAGACATGAAGCATTCCCAGCTAAATAGTACGGCATCTCAAAATATTCTTTAATAACAGCCAGCTTTTCCTCCTCCATTGAGTAGTTTTAAAATAACCTTTACATACCTGCAATTATATCTGAAAGTATCGGTTTCATGGCTTGAATACTATATTCTTTTACACATCTTTCCCGAGCTTTCATTCCTTGCAAATTAGCCGCTGTAAAATTTTGAAATATCCATTGAATTTTTTGTGAAATTTGAGCGGGAGAACTAGGATCGACTAAATAACCCGTTCCCCCTAAAATTGCTGGAATATCCCCCACTCGCGTAGACAAAACAGGCTTAGCCATTGCCATGCCATCTGTCAGCTTGAGCGGAAACTGAGCCACGGCTGTGAGAGTTTCTCGCTGAGGAACAACGACAACATGAGCCGCCGCTACAACCGACGGCATCGTCTCCACTGGAAACCTTGGCAGTTTAACAATCCAACGCCCCCATTGTTTCACAAGTTTATCATCATAATCATCATAAGGACTCCCGCCGACGATCGCTAATTTTAAATCGGGTTCATTTAACTGTTCGAGGGCCCTCAAAACATCCTCAACACCTTTGTGAGGTCGCGGGGCACCGGGAAACATTAAGATTCTATAGCCGGACAAGCCGTAACGCTGTCTGCTCAATTCAGGATTGTATTTAGCAGGGTCGAACATTGCAGTATCCTTGCCATTAGGCAAATATACACCACCAAAACGCTGTTTTAAAAACTCAGTATCAACGGTGACTGCATCAGCACGGTGGATTAGACTTTCCATCCACTTGAGATAGAGGGGATGATCGGGTTCTCTCAATTGACCGTTGTGTTTAAAAATATCTCGATAAAGTTGTTTGAAAGAGGGACGGTATTGCCATTCATCTCCACCGTACCAGCTCAGTTCCCAGTCGTCTATATCTAAAATTATAGAGTGGCGACTCGCCAGTTTTTTTAGCAGCGATAAACCCAAGCTTGTAGGTTTAGGTTTGACTGCATAAATAATATCCCCATCTATTTTTTTCCAAAGTTTTTGAGCATCCATCAAAAACCCCGGATAATTTTGAGCTGGTATCGCACATACCGGGATGTCTCTGGGAGGAATAGCATACAAGTCTGTGCCAAACTGAAATCCCACTACTTCTACATCACATTTAAGCTCGATCAGGACTTGAGCTAAAAGAAAAGCACGAATTGCACCTCCTCCTGACAAATCGCTCACCACTAATGAAACTTTCACTTGATAATTTTTTTCAAAAAAAGTTGCTTTATTTTCCTACTTAACCGGGCTTTTGTCAAGGGTAGCAAAGCAAAAAATACTTTTTTTAGGGAAATTCTCGGATCTTTTAAGGCTAAAGCATCTTTGATTTCTTGTCTTAAATTGCTGGCTGCTGATGCCGTTCGCAAATAAAGCTGCGGATGAATTAAGGAAAGCTGAAAAATGTTAGTCCCAGCGGCCTCTTTTTGCAAGACAGGATTCGTGGTTAAATATTCGGCCTGGGCAAATATAAGTATATTCTGGGCGTAGTACCATTTAACTCGATCGTTTTGCCATATTTTATTTCTCACGCAGTCAATCGCCACATATCCTTGCTCTTGAAATAGTTTCGCCCAATAGTCGGGCCACTGTTCATTTACGTGATTTGTTCCCCCTTGAAATGGTACTGCTGCAGAGAATAAAATAACTGGGCCCAACTTAACTAAAGACTCTACAAATATGGGGGCGCACTCAGAGGGCAAGTGTTCTGCCACTTCTAAGGAAACAACTAAATCAAATTGTTTTTTAATGGGCAAAGGCTGGTTTAAATCTAATGCTAAAAAGTTAGCATCGGGGATTTCTAGCATTTTGGTATCTACCCAATCACCATCGATTCCCAAAATATCTTCAACGCCGAATTCTTTGAATGCTGACAGCCAAGTTCCCGTGCCACAACCGACATCAATTACTCGCTTGGGTTGCACGAATTCCCAAAGGATAGGGATAATTTCTTTGGCTGATTCTTGGGATGTTTTTTGCAAGTATTGATAGAGTTCTTCAGTATAATGTGGCACAACAGGTAGGATTGAAATATTGAATAAATTAGTAAGACTTATTTTAAACGCCAGGGGTTGTTAAGTTGATTTTGTAAAAATATTTGGGTACTGCGATCGACTATTCTAGTAAAGAGCGATCGCGTCACGTTCTTGGCGTACTGAGGGCGGTAAGGATAAGTGCAGTGCATTACTTTAATCGGTTTGTCGATCGCATAAATTTCCTTCCACTTATCCAAGTAGTTGTAAACAGGGGACAAAGTGGTCATTTTCGGTTTCACAGATTCAACAGCCGCCGCAAAAGCACCCTGATCTTTTAAGAGTAGCACATTTTGATGTGCAACCACCATCTCGAAATATTTCTTAAAGTTTATAAACAATTCCTGAGTTTTACTGCTTTTCGTAAAAGCGATAAATCCGCCATTGTATTGAATGCTACTTTCATTTAGCGGCAACCCGACAGACTGCAAAGTTGACAGAATATCCTGCTTGACTCTTAATAAATTTGCAGCTTTAGCAATCGCAGGCTGCACATCTTGCGTCACCAACAAATCCACCCCGTCAAGAAAATCAAAAACCTCATCTATTGGCGACAGTAAACAAATATCACAATCCATATAAATAGTTTTCTCAAACAGAGATTCTCGGTACAAAGCCAGCTTAGCTAACCGCGACGCTAAAACAGGATTTTCGTGAGAAGGTGCAGGTTTCAATATGACATTTCCGAACACCTGAAGTAAAGGATATAAAATTAGAGGTACTCTATCTATTAAAATAATAATTGGTTCGCGGTGAAACTTCCTGACAGACGCCAGAAAATGAACGCAATCCTGGAAAGAGTAAAGACCGGTTAAAATAGTGATAAATCCCTTAACTGCTAATTTATTTGAATTCATTAATTTACTTATTTACCTCAGTGTGTCCACTCCCAAAAGCTCTCACTCCAGTCATCTCGTTCGTGAAAAATTCCTTGCCATTCATAAAAATGTACAAAATCTTTCAGGTTAATTGTTTTATTGACATTGCGGATCATATAAAGAGGTTTATCTGCATAAAAAGAAGCCCACATAGTATAACTGCTAGGCGGCCCGACAACATAGTCGCACTCAGCCAAAGCATACATATCTTCAATTAAATGACCGCTGCCAAATCCACAGTTAAAATCATCAAATAAACTCGGATTTGGCGAAATATTAGAACAAATCAAAAACTTGATTGTTTTTCCGTCAAATAGCCTTACCACAGAATTCATGACTTCTAAATATTGCTCAGTTGTGTAAAAGTATCTCCCCTTTTGATGCTGAGCATAATCCCCTTGGCGGATGTGAATTCCGAAGAGGATATCAGAGTTATTTTTTAAATTCAATATCAAACGAGCTACATTAATTCTATATCGCTCTAATGGTGCAAAGTATGCTCTAATCGGGTCGGCGTACTTGTGTAAATAGGGGAGATCTTCTACAAACCAGCCATCTCGAAATAGCCAGCCTTGAAAAGAAACAATTGAACCGTGCTTGATTTGTTCGATGTCCTGATATTTGACCCAACTAAAAGGTTCTTTTCGGGTTATTTCTTGAGTTTTTAATAGTTTTTTCTTGCTGAGATACTTAATAAAATTATAATATTTACTTCTGACAAACTTGTTGCCGGCGGCGGTAAAATATGGAGGAGGATAACAACACAAAAAATCCCCAGCAGTTCTCCCAAAGAATTCTGCATATTCCTCAAAAGCCGGATTGAGAACAGTCAAATTATGCTCGATCGCCCAAGCAATGAAATTAGCAAAAAGCAGCAGTCGGTTGCCGAGTTGTCCCGATTTAGCAGATATTATTAGCATATTGTATTTTTGGGGCGGGCGGGACGCCCAACCCCTAGTCCCCACAAGAATTTCATCAAACTTGGCTGTAATGGTGAGGTGCGCCCAGCGCACCTTACAGACTAAGAGTTGTGGCGTTTTTGGTGCCACTGCCAAGCATGGGAGATAATGTTCTTAATGTCGGGATATTCTGGAGACCAACCCAAGGTTTTGATGGCTTTCTCGCTGCTGCCAACTAAAGCAGGCGGGTCTCCCGGACGCCGATCGCACTCAACAGCCTTAATCTCTTTTCCCGTCACTTGGCGAGCCGTTTCTATCACCTCTTTCACCGAAAACCCGCCGCCGTTGCCCAAATTAAAGAAATCAGATTTGCCACCATTTAACAAATATTCTAATCCCAAAATGTGAGCAGATGCCAAATCGTTAACGTGAATGTAATCCCGAATGCAAGTACCGTCAGGAGTATCGTAATCCGTGCCAAAAATCGCGATCGAATCTCGTTTCCCCAAAGCAGCGAACAACACCAGCGGGATGAGGTGAGTTTCTGGATTGTGATCCTCTCCTAACAACCCGTTCGGATCGGCCCCAGCCGCGTTAAAATAGCGGAAACAAACAGACTTGAAATCATACGCAGCGTCAAAATCCGACAAAATCCGTTCTACCATTAACTTAGTAGCACCGTAGGGATTGATCGGGTTTTGTGGGTGGTCTTCTGTGAGCGGGATTTTCTGCGGTACGCCGTAAGTCGCGCAAGTAGAAGAAAACACAAATTTCTTCACCCCAGCAGCGATCATTGCTTCCAAAAGCGTAATAGTGCCGATGACGTTGTTGCGATAATATTTAGCTGGGTCGGTAACAGATTCGCCCACGTAAGCGTAAGCAGAAAAGTGCATTACTGCATCAATTTTGTGCGTTGCAAACAAGTTGTCGAGAAGAGTGCGATCATTCGTATCGCCAACTACCAACTCGACCTGCAAAGCCTGATCTACTATATCTCTGTGACCGTAAACTAAATTATCCAAGATCACCACACCGTAACCGGCGTTTTTCAGCGCTAATACCGCGTGAGAGCCAATATATCCAGCTCCGCCAGTCACCAAAATAGTTTGTTTTTCTGCACTCATTTTCTTCTGCCTGTTTTTGTAGCTGGGATTGCCAAGAGCCTTGTTAATTTGAGACTTCCACATCAGACGCTTTCACACTGCGCGTGAGCCGGAGAATTAAAGCGAAATATATAGGCTTTGCTGTGCGGGACGGGAGGCTCGCACTCCTAAAAAACGCTTTTTACACTCCAGATAGATGCTGACTGTGCAAGTCTTTCTGTTCAATCGATAAACTTGAGGCGACCAATTTGGATATAATCAAATATCCGATTAATTTGATGTCGATCCTCTTCTGAAATTTTATCATCTGACAGGATAGCCGAAGTCAAAACTAAGTGTTCCCGACGAGTGATATTACCAGACGCTACAATCCGATCGACTTTTTGAGAAATTGTTAAGTTCGATTTGTTGTGAGATGTTCGCATTTATTCGATCGCTTTTATGCCAAAATAGTTAAAGCTGATTGCAGTTCTTGACTCAAAAATGGTGCGTACCCGACCGCAAATCAATTTGCTCAACAGCAGAAATAACTTATCAGAGTTTTACTTCCCAAGATAGATATGTGGACTTACTAAATCTGCAATCAGCCTTCGGATAGCGTTCAGACTAACTTAATTATATAATATTTTTCCGAGAGAGGCACTTTTCTATGCAGGTTTATCGGCTTCCGGTACTGTCCGACAATTACATTTTCTTGCTGCACGACCCCGATCGCCACACAGCAGCCGTCGTCGATCCAGCGCAAGCAGAGCCGGTCTTGCAGCAACTGATCTCGCTCGGAGCAGAATTAACAGCAATTTTCAATACGCACCACCACAGCGACCACGTAGGCGGCAACCAGCAACTGATCGATCGCTTTCCCCAAATTAAAGTTTACGGTGGGGCAGAAGATAGAGGCAGAATTCCCGGACAGCAAGTGTTTTTACAAGCGGGCGATCACGTTGAATTTGCTGGCAGAAGCGCCGAAATCTTCTTCGTACCCGGCCACACAAAAGCTCACATCGCCTACTATTTCCCCCCCAGCAACCCAGGGGAAATCGGCGAATTGTTCTGCGGCGACACTTTATTTGCTGGAGGCTGTGGCAGACTATTTGAAGGCACTCCAACTCAAATGTTAGCCTCCCTCGGGCAACTGCGAAACTTGCCCGATAGTACGAGAGTCTGGTGCGCCCACGAATACACGCTGAACAACCTGCAATTTGCCTTGAGTGTGGATGGCGACAATCCCGATTTACAGCAGCGCTTCGCCGAAGTCAAGGAAGCCCGCAGTCGATCGCAACCTACAATACCATCATCGATCGGCCTCGAAAAAAGCACCAACCCATTTTTGCGCTGGGATTTTCCCAACATCCAATCAGTCGCCAAAACCCGTGATCCAGTGCAAACCTTCGCTCGATTGCGCGGCATGAAAGACCAATTTTGACCGAAAGCATCCAGCATACAAGCCCCCGGATTCATCCGTGGGGTCAATTCTTCAATCTAAAATCTAAAATCTAAAATCTAAAATTGATTGACCTTAACGTTTTTGTTGTTTCAGGTAACTCTTAAACTTGAGTATCGGTTCGCTCAACCACCTGTCAAGTCTTTTATATTTTAGGTGAAAGCTCGACAGCGCCTTAAACTTATTTGGAATTTTTTCCAGTTCATCCTTAAACGGTGTCTGAGACAACATATCGAGCCATAATTGATTGGGGGCGGAGCTTTCCCACGGTTTCGGTCTTGACATAAAGTGCATCACTTTACTTGACATATCATCAGTCTTGTGGTTGTTCCATATTTGGTCTAATTGCTTCCACCTTCCCACTAAAACTGAATTTAATGCACCTTGATCGCGATCGCCCCAAACGTGGGTTCTAGCATTTTGGAGCAACTTTTCCGACAGTTGCTCTTCCTCCCAAAGCTTCATGTTGTAAACTAAAACACCACTATTGAAATAAGGGTTTCGAGCTTGATAATTGTTGGGATTCCCCCAGAAGTTGGCTGCGGCTGCTATCGGCAGAGTTTGAAAATCTAGGTTCCACAGCGGCTTTAAGCTGCCCAGAACGATCGTATCGCTGTCGAGCCAAATCAGCCTTTCTGTTTCTTTGGTATATTTTCGTGGCTCCAATTTAACGTAAGGAAGTTTAGAACCTGATACAGAAAGAAGTTGGTCGTAATTAGATTGCAATTCTTGCCATTCAATCTGGTACTTGCAGCAATTCTGTAACTGTTCCTTTTGCGGTGAATATATCCTGGTAGATACAACGGTAATTTTCACCTGCTCCTCACCAGATTGGCTAACATTCAGATCTACAGACTTGAGAAGTGCTGCTAACCCCAGAATATAGGTGCGATCGGCGGCTGTGAATATGTGCATAGGATTAAGTTTGTGAGATGAATGGCAAAAGTGACACAAACGTTGGGACTGGAGGAAGTAGGCGACACTGTATTGAGGTAAATGCGATCGCCCATTTACAATTGAGACGAATAAAATCTTACCTAAATTTCCGGTTAGATTTACACAAAGAAACGGGGTTTCTAAGTAGATAGGCGCGAATAAAGTTTATCATGTAACAGAATGTAACGCGGGCGTAACAAGAGCGATTGCTTCGTTTTACTCGCTGCGAGAGAGGGGTTATGTATTTTCAAGCTTCATCTACTTATTTATCTGTGTGCAAGTGCCATCTGTTCGCGCCCAAAAACGAGCAACAGCCATTGGTAATATGCAGCAACGCCAAAAATAATGAGACGGACTAACCTGGCATTTGAAACAGCCAGAAAATTCCCCGTCGCCTGTGCTGAATCCCGCAACTGGTTCAGACGTGGGACTCTACGATAAAATAAATTGTCTAGATCTCGATATTACCGCATAACGATCGACATCCATCTTAGGTTTGAAGTATCACCCTACTCAAATCAAAAGTTCCTCTGGTTATTTCCCTATTATTGATCGCAATTTGCTTTGCCTAAAGTAAAATGAGCGTTGTTAGAAACCGATGCAAAACCCACGCAATACTGAACCCCAAGCAAACATCGACTCCTCTGTTCCAACGGATTCTAACAAAGCGTTCTACCCAGCCGCGCCCTTGCCAACCGATGTAGGGATGGTTCTGCAATTGGCAGATGGTAGCATTCAGGGGTGCAATTCTCACGCCCAGGCTCTGTTGGGGATGACAGCACAACAGATGCTCTTATGCACTTCAATCAACAGTCGGTGGCAGACTGTGGGTGAAGGTGGCTCGGATTTTCCCGGCGAGACGCATCCGGCGATGGTGGCGCTGCAAACCGGGCAACCATGCTCAAATGTCATCATGGGCTTTGATCGGCCACAGGGAGAATTGATTTGGTTGACGCTCAATTGTCAACCTTTATTTCAGGGAGATCGATCGACTCCCTATGCGGTAGTAACAACCTTCACGGAACTCGCTCAACCTCAGCCTGAACCAGTCTGTAACGCGCCCGCGCAACAACTGTCAGACACCCTCGAAAGTATTTCGGACGGGTTCTTTGCTTTGGATCGAGACTGGCGATTTACCTATGTCAATTTGCAAGCGGCGCGGTGGCTGAATCGACCCTCGAAAGATTTGATTGGCAACAGCATTTGGGAAGAGTTTCCCGAATCTGTGGGCAGTTTGTTTGAGCAGGAATATCGCCACGCCGCCACCTTCCAAGTTACAGTTAGTTTTGAATCTTTTTATCCGCCGCTCAATGCTTGGTATGCGGTACGAGCCTATCCGATCCCATCGGGACTTGCCGTTTATTTTCAAGATGTCACCGAACAGAAGGCGGATCGGGCTGTTTTTATTCAACAAGCACAAACGGCACACCAACAACTAGCAGAAATCGAGGCAATTTATGCTAGTGCGCCGATCGGACTTTGCTTCCTCGATACTGAGTTGCGGTTTGTCCGCCTCAACGATCGGCTAGCAGAAATTAACGGAGTTCCAGCCGCCGCCCACATCGGCAAAACATTGCGCGAAATCTTGCCAGAAATGGCAGATGATTTAGAGCAGCTTTACCGAGAAGTTATTGAAACTAAAGTTCCCCTCAAACAGCTCGAAGTTCGCAGGACGAACTCGGCACAGCCGGGAGTCGAACAGGATTGGCTGTTGAGTGTCTATCCACTGAGGGCCGAGGACGATCGCGTGTTGGGCGTGAATGTGACGGTGCAGGAAATTACCGATCGCAAAGCTACCCAGAAAGAAATTCGACGGCTCAACCAGGAACTAGAGCGACGAGTTAATGAACTGCAATCGATACTTGATGCTGTACCCGTTGGCATTACGATCGCGGACGACCCACAGTGTAAGGTAATTCGCGCTAACCGGTTTGCCCAGTCGATGTTGATAGTGCCGCCCGATACCAATGTTTCTGGAACCGGAGAGCAAGCCGCAGCCCTTCCGTTTAGACGATTCCGCAACGGAGAAGAAATTCCGGGAGAACAACTCCCCATGCAACTGGCCGTGGCTTCCGGCGTCCAAGTGCGAGATATGGAAATTCAAATGGTACGCGAGGACGGGGTGGCCTTTGATTGGTTGGTGAATGCGGTGCCGTTATTTGACGAACAGGGCGCAGTTCGTGGCTGTGTGGCGGCGTTTATGGATATTAGCGATCGCAAACGCACTGAAGAAGAACTGCGACAAAAGAATGCGATTTTGAATCTGATTAACGAGTCAGCGCCCACGCCAATTTTTGTCAAAGATCGAGAAGGACGCATTATTTATGCAAATCCAGCTACGCTGGACGTACTGGGCAAACCTGCTGCTGAAGTAATTGGCAGGTGCGATCGCGATTTATACCCAGTAGCAGAACTTGGAGCCACAGTCACGGAAAACGATCGCCGCATTATGGAATCTGGACAAACAGAAGTAGTCGAAGAATCTCCCGATGGTATTCGGACATTTCTGGCAATGAAAGCTCCCTACCGCAATGAGGCGGGAGAAGTCATCGGCTTGATTGGCATCTCCAACGACATCACAAATCGCAAACGATCAGAAGTCGCCCTGCAAGAACAAACTAAGTTACTGCAAGTAATCATTGACAGCATTGGTGATGGTTTGATTTTGGCTAACCAACAAGGGGAGCTTGTGCTGTTTAACCGAGCCGCCGTGGGGATATTCGGTCAGCTATCGAATGAAAAATCTTGGGAGGAATGGTCGAGCACCTACGGACTATTTTTGGCAGACAAAAAAACCCTCTTCCCCGACGCTGAACTACCTCTAGCCAGAGCAATCAAAGGTGAATATGTCAATGATGTAGAGGTATTTGTCCGCCGCGAAGATTCCGAAGGTCGCTGGATCAGTATCAGCGGTTATCCGGTAGTTGATACTAGCAGCGAAATCAACGGCGGAGTGGTTGTCTGTCGGGATATCACAGAACGCAAACAAGCAGAAGCGGCGCTGCAAGAAAGCGAAGAACGATTCCGCAATATGGCTAACAACGCTCCTTTTAAGGTATGGGTCACAGACTCCACAGGCTATTGCACTTTCTTGAGCGAAAGCTGGTATGAATTCACAGGTCAAAGTGAGGAAACAGGTTTGGGATTGGGTTGGGTAAACGCGCTGCATCCAGAAGACAGAGAACACGCTAAGAACGCATTTTTGACCGCCAACGAACGCCAGGAACCGTACAGCGTGGAATATCGCGTCGGGCGCAAGGATGGCGGATATTGTTGGGCGATGGATGCGGCTGCTCCCAGATTTTCCGAAAGCGGACAATTTGAGGGTTATATCGGCTCTGTTATCGACATTACAGAGCGCAAACAAGTGGAAACTGAGCGCGATATGGTTCTGCAATTAGAACAAACTGCCCGCGCGGAAGCCGAGCGAGCTAACCGCATTAAAGACGAGTTTCTGGCGGTGCTTTCTCATGAGTTGCGATCGCCCCTGAATCCGATTTTAGGCTGGTCGCAACTGCTCGTCGGTGGCAAGCTGAACGCGAGTCAAAGTGCCAAGGCTTTTGAGACGATTGAGCGCAACGCCAGACTGCAATCTCAATTAATCGAAGACTTGCTTGACGTGTCTCGGATTCTGCAAGGAAAACTCAGATTGAATGTTGTTCCGGTGAATCTGGCAATCATTATTCCGTCTGCCGTGGAAACCGTGCAATTAGCAGCCGAAGCTAAAAAAATTCAAATTCAAACAATCTTAAATCCAGATGTCGGGCAAGTTCTCGGCGATACAAGTCGCTTGCAACAAATTGTGTGGAATTTGTTATCAAATGCGGTGAAATTCACGCCCGAAGGCGGTCGAGTTGAAGTTCGATTAGGGCAAATCGAACAGCAAGCTCAAATTCAAGTCATAGACACTGGTAAAGGTATTATTCCCGATTTCTTGCCTTATGTTTTTGACCATTTCCGACAAGAAGATGGCGCTACAACGCGCAAATTTGGTGGCTTGGGACTGGGATTGGCGATCGTCCGCCAACTGATCGAACTTCACGGCGGAACCGTGTTTGCAGAAAGCGCAGGAGTTGGTCAAGGAGCGAGGTTTACGGTGAGATTACCGCTATTAAATGATGATTCTAGAAGCCAGGAGGAGGAAGAACGTCATGGGGCTGCTAGTCCCGATATCTCATCCTTGCCGCTAGCTGGATTGAGAATTTTGGTGGTAGATGATGAACTCGACTCGCGAGATTTTGTCGCTTTCGTGCTTGAGGAAGCGGGTGCAGAGGTGATTTCCGTGTCATCTGCTGCTGAGGCGCTAGAATTGATCGAACAAACTGCACCGGATGTGATCGTCAGCGACATCGGAATGCCCCAGATGAACGGGTATATGCTGATACATCGCATCCGCACTCAGCTTGCGCCTGAGTATCGGCAGTTGTTGGCGATCGCCTTAACGGCCTATGCTGGAGAAGCGAACGAGCGCCAAGTTTTGCAAGCCGGATTTGACAAACACTTAGCCAAGCCAATCAATCCGACCCAGTTAGTTGCTACAGTAGCGCGATCGATCGCCCTGCACCTTGAAAATAAAGCCTGAGTGCTCGGTAAGACATTGCACTGTAGTTGATTTTGCTCATTACAGCACCCCCGTGTTGCGTAATTTCATAACTGAATTTGCCCCTTAAAAATATTATCCCTGTTTCTTCCCTCGAACCTCGAATCTCAACATCCATCCGTTAAATCCGTTACATCCGTTACATCCGTTACATCCGCTACATAATCCGTTGCCGAACTTCCTTCTCCCTTGCGATCGCCCCTCAAACTTCGCTATTATAAAAAGTTGCAGTTAAAACCCCACAACCCACGATCATGGCCAAGCGCGTCCAATTAGTTTTAAATAAAGATGTCAGCAAACTCGGCAAAGCTGGCGACGTAGTGGAAGTAGCCCCAGGCTACGCCCGCAACTACCTAGTACCCCAAGGAATGGGATTTAAAGCCACTCCGGGCATTCTCAAGCAAGCAGAGCGCCGCCGTGAAGAAGAAAGAGTGCGCCAGCTAGAACTCAAGCAGCAAGCTGAAGTCCGCAAAACTGCCCTCGAATCGGCTGGGCCTTTCATCATCTCCAAGCAAGTTGGCGAAGCTGACGCGATTTTTGGTACTGTCACCAACCAAGAAGTAGCAGAACTGATTTTCAACTCTACCAGTCAAGAAGTCGATCGGCGCGGCATCACTCTGCCCGAAATTCGCCAAACTGGTACATACAAAGCTGAAATCAAACTACACGCAGAAGTTACCGCCGAAGTTGATATTCAAGTTGTTCCGATGTAATTAAGAGTTATCAGTCATCAGTCATCAGTTATTAGTTGTTAGTCATTAGTAATTAGCTAACAACTAAGCACTGCTAAGTTGCGAAGTGAGTAACGCTAACTTACAAATTGAGAACTGACGACTAATAACTGGCAACTAATAACTAATGACTGAGAACTATTGACTAATGAGCGATTTGATGCCGACCAATATAGAGGCAGAAGAAGCAATTTTAGGGGGGATTTTAATTGACCCCGAAGCTATTTCCCGAATTGCCGAACTGCTGCGACCGGAGTTTTTTGCCATCACCGCTCATCAAGTCATTTATCGATCGGCATTAGGGCTATTTTTACAGGGTCAACCTACCGATTTAATGACGGTAACAACTTCGCTAACCGACCGCAACCAGTTAGAGCAAGTAGGAGGACTAACTAAATTAGCACAATTAGTCGATCGCACAGTTTCCGCAGTCAACATCGACCAATATGCAGTTTTAGTTGAAGACAAATATCAGCGCCGCAAATTAATCGAAGCTGGTAACAACATAGTACAATTGGGTTACGAGACGGCAACACCACTAGAAACAGTCTTAGACCGCGCCGAACAAGAAATTTTCAGCATAACTCAAGAACGCCCGCAACAAGATTTAGTATCGATCGGCGAAACATTAAACCAAACATTTCAAGACCTAGAAAATCGCAATGAAGGCCTCACACTTCCCGGTATTCCCTGCGGTTTTTACGACTTAGATGCCATGACAGGAGGCTTTCAGCGATCGGATTTAATCATCGTTGCAGCCAGGCCGGCGATGGGCAAAACGGCCTTTTGTACCAATATCGCCCACCACATCGCCGCCGGACAGCAGAAATTACCGGTTGCCGTTTTCAGCTTAGAAATGTCGAAAGAACAGCTAGTGCAGCGTATCCTGTCCAGCGAAGCGAAAATAGAAAGTAACCGATTGCGATCGGGTAGAATCAGTCAAAACGAATGGGAACCAATCAGTACAGCCATTGGCAATTTATCAGAACTGCCACTATTTATTGACGATACTCCCAATATTACCGTCACAGAAATACGATCGAAAGTCCGCCGCCTCCAAGCAGAACAAGGCGGCACCCTAGGATTAGTCTTGCTAGATTACCTGCAATTAATGGAAGGTACCAGCGACAACCGCGTGCAAGAACTATCTCGAATTACCAGAAGTCTTAAAGGTTTAGCCCGCGAACTCAATGTGCCGATTATTGCCTTATCTCAGTTGAGTCGGGGTGTGGAAGCGAGGACAAACAAGCGGCCGATGATGTCGGATTTACGCGAAAGCGGCTGCTTAACAGGCGATAGTTTGGTAATGCTAGCAGATACTGATGTCCGCGTACCCATTCGTGAATTAGTAGGAAAATCTGGCTTCACAGTTTGGGCGCTCAATGAAGCCACCATGCAGTTAGAAAAAGCCGTTGTTAGCAATGCCTTTGCTACAGGTGTTAAGCCTGTACTACGACTGCAAACTCGTTTGGGACGGGCAATTAGAGCCACTGGCAATCATAAGTTATTAACCATTCACGGCTGGCGGCGATTGGACGAGTTAAAAATAGGCGATCGCATTGCCCTACCTAGATACGTATCAAGTTCCTTCATCCAATCGATGGACAATGCCGAAATAGCCTTGCTAGGACACATGATTGGAGACGGATGTACTCTACCTCGACACGTTATTCAATACACTACTAGAGAGGAAGATTTAGGCAATACTGTTGCAAATCTTGCAATAGAAGTCTTTGGAGAGCGAGTTATACCTCGTATTTGTAAAGAACGTGATTGGTATCAAGTTTATCTTCCTGCCGCCTATCATCTCACACATAGTGTGAGGAATCCTGTAACTGAATGGCTAGATGCTTTAGGTGTTTTTGGTCTGCGTTCTCACCAGAAGTTTGTCCCCAATCAAATATTTGAGCAGCCTCAAGAAGCAATAGCTTTATTTTTACGCCATCTCTGGTGTACTGATGGTTGCATAAAAACAGGTAGGGGTAAATGTCATTACCCTAGTGTTTACTACGCTTCCAGTAGCGAAAAATTGGCAAGAGATGTTCAGTCACTCTTACTCAGACTTGGTATCAATGCCCGCTTATTTTTAAGCCCCCAGCCAGGGAAAGGGCGAGATCAACATCAAGTTTGGGTTACTGGAAGACCTGATTTAGATAAGTTTATTCATTTGATTGGTGCAGTAGGTAACTACAAACAGCAAGCTCTGACAGAAATTGAAGAATACCTTGAAATTCGTTCTAGCAATACTAATAGAGATGTCATACCGCGTGATGTATGGAAAATGTATGCTGTTCCTGCTATGCAGCAATTTGGTTTAACTACACGCCAGATGCAAGCACAGCTTGGCAACTTATATTGTGGTACAACCCTTTACAAACATAACCTTGGTCGGGAACGAGCATTGAGAGTAGCTACAATTGTTAAGTCTGATGAACTTTCCCTATTATCGAAGAGCGATATTTACTGGGATGAAATCGCTTCAATAGAAGCTGATGGCGAAGCTGAGGTTTACGATTTAACAGTGCCTGCACTTCATAATTTTGTCGCTAATGACATCATAGTTCACAACTCGATCGAGCAAGACGCAGATTTAGTAATTATGCTCTATCGCGATGAATATTACAACCCTGATTCGCCCGATCGCGGAATTGCAGAAGTAATTATTACCAAACACAGAAACGGCCCCACAGGAATCATCAAACTATTATTTGACGCCCAATATACCTGCTTTCGCAATCTGGCATCTCCGAAGCGATCGTAAATCAACCAGAACATACACAAAAACCCGGTTTCTTAAAAAAAACCGGGTTTCTAAACACCGTAAAAGTTTTACGTTGAATTAGATTGAGCTACCTAGCCAGCGATTTTCAACAATTCCACATCAAAAATCAGCGTAGCATTAGGAGGAATTACCCCGCCCGCACCGCGAGCACCGTAACCGAGTTCAGGGGGAATAATCAACTGGCGGCGGTCTCCAACTTTCATCGTACCGACACCTTCATCCCAACCCTTAATTACTTGACCTACGCCAATTTTGAACTGAAAAGGAGAATTGCGATCGCGCGAACTGTCAAACTTCGTGCCGTCCTCCAAAGTTCCAGTGTAGTGTACCACAACTGTCTGGCCGGTTTTTGGAGTCGCCCCATCACCCTGTTTCAATTCAACATATTTCAGACCGGAATCGGTGGTGACAGTTTTCTCAGTATTATCAGTCATGTTATTGCCAGCGATAGTAGCTGGTACCTTCGGTAAAGTAGCATCAGCTACTAGCAAGCTATTTTCATTCAAAGACTGTGCTGACAACTTCTCAATAGCAGTCTCTGGTAAAAGATTGTTCAATTCGGCTGCAACTGCTTGGGATTCAGAACCGCCCATTTGAGCGACTATCAAAAACAAAAAGCAAACCAGCATTACCCCCAAGCTGACTAGAACTCCTCGCAAAATTAATCCTCCTGATACTTTTAACCGCGATATCTTAGATATCTAAGACATCTACAACAACAAGAAATAGCAAATTTTATCTGAACTTTTCTACCAAAAAACGGCAGATACCAGATAATTTTTAAGGCAAAAGTATGAAGTCAGAATGTTTGTAATTCTACATAAATGGCTTCTACATGAGTGCCTTTTTTAGCCTTCTGGCTTCGGGTGACAATCTTATCACAAGATAACAGCGAACTCCTCGCGGGCGTTAGCGAAGCCCTCGAAGAGGATCGAACTCAGCGCCAGTTACGGTTTTCTAAATCCCGCATCTGACGTTCCAAACGATCGAGCCTTCCGCGCAACTCATCCATTTCGGACTGTCGAGGAACTCCCATATCTTGGAGAATATTCCGCAATTGCCGCTGCAACTGCGTATCCCAATTGCCCTGCTCAGACTTGAGGTGCTCCGTCATGTCATCGACAAAGGTTTTGGCTTGCTCGGGATTGATTTTGCCATCTTTGACCCATTGCTCGCTAGCTTCCTGCAATTTCTCGGCTACCAGGGAGGTAGTACCAATGCCCAGCATTACCAGTTGTTTGAGTAAGTTGCTATTGTTATCCATAGATTTTTCCTAATGTTTGTCCTTTCATACCCGATAGGCTCAGGTAGCCTGTTGTCACTGCGAAACCCTCTGTAAACTTAAAGTTACATCAGCGCACACCTACCTTTCTATTTTGGAGCATCAAGCCCCCTGATGGCGAGCCGATCGCGCTAATCGGCGTTCGGAAAACCCCCTAATGAGCCTACCCACCACCTTACCCCATAACCCTGCTGTCTATGCCTGATTGCCCCCGCTGCCACCAACCTGTAGACGCCCGAGCGCTCGCCTGTTCGCACTGCAAAATCCCTCTCAAAGCTTTCGGTCATCCGGGTATCCCTCTTTATCGATCGAAACCCGAAGAATTTCTGTGCACTAACTGTATTTATCACGAAGACGACACTTGCAACTATCCGCAGCGTCCCTTTGCCAAAGAATGCACGCTTTATCACGATCGAGCTGAGCCACTTGTGCCACAGACGATCCCTTACAGCAGCGGCGACGGGCTGCAATCGATCAAAAATTGGTGTCAGCGCCATCTGGTTTGGTTAGCATTATTAGGTTTAATTATTATTAGCATTGCTCTGTCGATTTAATCGGATTGTACAAAGCGTAGAATAGACATATCTCTGTTAATCTGGGTTGCTCTATTATTCTCTAAATTATTCATGAGCTACGTATTCGGCATCGACGGCGGCGGCACTAAAACTATCTGCCTTTTAATGGATGACAACCACCTTGTTTTAGGCCGGGGGGAAGCAGGGCCGTCAAATTATCAAACCCTGGGAATTGAGACAGCCAAAGAATCCATTCAATTGGCGATCGAACGAGCAGTTCTGTCCGCTCAGATCGAGGCTGTAGGCAATCTCAACATAGAAGCAATTGGTCTGGGACTAGCAGGCGTCGGGCGTCCAAAAGATCGTGAAATAGTGCAATTTGTAGTGCAGAACTTGCAGTTGACGAATACTTTACCAGTAACCCGATCGTTCCTGCCCAGGAATATAGTAATTTCCAGCGACTGTGCGATCGCACTTGCTGGCGGTACAGGCCATCCAGTGGGTATCGCCGTTATTTCAGGAACCGGTTCGATTGTTTTCGGGCAAAACCGTCACGGGAAAACTAAACGAGTCGGCGGTTGGGGATATATTTTAGGCGATGAAGGCAGCGGATATAACATCGCCCTTCAGGGTTTGCAAGCTGCTTTGAAGTTCTATGATGGACGCGAAGATTTTACCATGCTGGCGGAAAAATTTCAAAACCATTTAGACCTCAATAACCTAGAAGAATTGGTAGAAGTCGTTTACGGGCGCGGTTGGGGAGTCAAAGAAATTGCAGCTTTAGCGCCGATTGTCGAGGGAGCTGCAGCAGAGGGCGATCGCGTCGCTGACTGCATTATCAATAATGCTGTGGCAGAATTAACCTATTCAACAAAAATAGCCATTTCAGCGCTATTTAACCAAACAGAAGAATTTGAAATTGTGATCGTAGGAGGTGTGTGGGGCGGCGAGGCAAATTGCCGAGGTCGGTTTGAAGAGGCCATAAGTGCGATCGCCCCAAAGGCTAAGGTTATTTCGCCCCGATACGAACCAGCTTTCGGTGCTGGATTGCTAGCCTTAAACGCTCTCAACAATTAATCTCGTCTCCCGAGGCTTCGTGGTGGGATTTCACCTTAACTAATTAGAGGCTAAGGGGGACGATGAACCGAAATCTCTCCTTTATCCTCCTTATCTTCCCACTCTTGCCGATTTTATCTATTTTTCCAAATTTTAAAATTTTCGATTATCTACCTTATCTTCCCAACTTCTAAAATTCCAGCCTGCCATAATCAAAACATCAGATGAATGCGAAACAAGAAACAAATTTAGCAGTAGTGCGTTCCTAAGTAAACCAAAACCGAAGCAAGGAGACAATTTATATGATTACTTCTCAAAAATGGCGTTCAGCAACAGCAGCAATCCTCGCACTGGGCATTACAGTGGGAACCAGCGCGCCGCTAGTGGTAGCTACTCCCGCAGAAGCCCAACAACGAATTTCACAATTTGATAGCATCCGAATTCCGTCAGGCAGTGTAATTCCAGTTAGCTATGAAAAAGACAAAATAGTTGTTACCCGCGAAGAAACTGCACCTTTAACTTTAACAGTAGCGCGAGACATCCGCACAGATCAAGGAAGAGTATTAATCCCTGCAGGCAGCCAGATTGTCGGGGAACTACGACCTGTCAGAAGAGGCAATCAAAGTGGTACTCAATTTGTTGCCAGAGAGTTAATTATCAGCCGCCGCCAACGCTATCGGATTGACGGAAATTCAGGAATTATTACCAGAACCGAAAGAGTCCAAAAAGGTGCTGGCACAGGTTCAGTAGCGCAAGGTGCAGCCTTGGGTGCAGCAGCAGCAGCAGCACTCGCAGGCATTACCGGCGACAAAGCGATCGCGACTGAAGAAGTATTAGGAGGCGCTGGAATCGGCGCTTTAGCTGGAGTATTGTTAGGGCGGCGCAGCGTTGACGTGCTCGTGATTCGCCCGGAACAAGATTTGGCAGTGAGATTGCGATCGGACATCGTACTCCGCTAATATTGGAATCTTCCGATTAATTATTTGCAGTAAAACATTGTCGATCGCTAACTTGTGGTCTCCCGATAATTGGCTAGGCATACTATTAAGGTTGTGCCTAGCCATGTTTGTTGGCGGAATTATTGGATGGGAGCGCCAACTCCGGCACAAACCAGCGGGGTTGAGAACTCATATGCTAGTAAGTATGGGTTGTGCACTGTTTGTTTTAATGCCGCTGGCAATGGGTAAAAATGAAAGCGGAGGAGATGCTGTAGCGCGCGTAATTCAAGGCATTGCTGCCGGGATTGGGTTTTTGGGAGGCGGAGAAATCCTGCGGGAATCTCAGCAGGAAAGAGGCAAATCGGAAGTTCACGGGCTTACCTCGGCCGCCGCTATTTGGGTATCAGCAGCTTTAGGAACTGCTGCAGGATGCGGGTTGTGGAAACTGGCATTAATTGGCGCTTTAATGTCGCTGTTTGTTCTGAGAGTAATTAAAGAGTTAGAGCGTCGGAGTCGTAGGAAATAGTCTCATATCATTTCCGGTTACACTCCTTATGATGTTGACGGTTGACGGTTGACAGTGAACAGTCAACGCCGTGAACAGTGAACTCGAATTTACTATTCCGATGCTAACGGATTTGATATCAGTGATTATATAAAAGTGGGTATAATAACCATTATAACGTTCGTAGTGACGGCGGAAGTAAGAGCGAGTTTTATGAGGGTTAAAGTCCTTACTACCAACTAATTTTATTGCCGTCGATGGAGGGTAAATAATATTAGCTGTTTCATACCAAGTCCAGTTAATCACTGATCATAAATTGTTGGCCCTCATCCCAGTCATACCTGCCCAGATGGTAAAAAAGAAAAGGGGTGTTGCACAATTTTAGGATGATTATTTGGGTATGTTCCGCCTGGTGTGAAAATACACGCCTTCGGGCTACGAGATCCCATTCCACAAAAAAACAATCAAAATCACCCCGCAATTATGCAACGCCTACAAAGTGGCTAAAATGCTTGAAATCTCTGCTTGGGGCGATCGATAAATCTTCTCCCTTTGATAGAGAATTAACTATACATAACATTTCAAGAATAATGCTCAAGTTTTACGAAGCAAACACTTTAACTACGCCTTGACAGGTCGGGTCATCCAAGCCTGACCTTGGACGAGTGGAGTCATCACTATCCACTTACATATTCATTTTAATATTTATTTCAATTTTAGTTTATTTGCTCAAACCAGTGAACCAAAATACCAATATTTTTAAAATTAATTTGTATATAAATTAGGAAAAAAATATATTTTACGACTATTTAGTAACTATAATTTTTTTTAAGGATTATATCGCCCGAGGGCTGAATAAAAAATTAATTTCTCTAATTTCTATCCGAAAAACTTGGCATCTTCCTCACTTCCAAAGACTCTTGCCTCACGCGACCCGCCATCGCAGCTAACTGCAAGCTCATAAAAGCATTCAAATCTTCCAAATCACACTTGGCTGAGGAAAAAAACTTCTGCATTTCATTTTCCGCTTCCAAACTCAGATATCCAGCGGCAATAGCTTGTTTTACAACTTCACGAATCTGCATGGTAGAAATGTCCTTTACTAAAATTGAACTACTCAAACGCCAACTAATTACTAACAGGAAGTTTCGGAAACAGTCTCGCCAAAGATTTCAAATTTTTTCAGCTCGCGAGACTCTTGTTTCACTCCTCCCGACATAGCTGCTAGTTGCAAAGCCATAAAAGCATTTAAGTCTTCCAAGTCATACTTGGTGGTAGTTAACATCCGCCGCAGTTGATTTTCGGCTTCAATGGTTAGATAGCCTAGAGCCAGAGCTTGCTGGGCGAGATCGCGAATTAGTACCATAACACTTCGGAATTTTATTGGTTCAAGCCTAAGTATCAACTGTTTTCACAGAATCAGCAGTGACGGCTATTGCTCGATAGGTGTGACATTGTTACGGGCCACTCGTGACAGCCCGAGTCGCAGAGTGTGACTAAGTATTTGCACGGTTGTGACGGCGATCACGCGGGGGATGCCACAGGAGGATTGGGAGATTGGGGAGTCGGAGAGTGTCCGGGTGTCTGGGTGGGGGAGTCGGAGAGTGTCCGAGTGGAGGAGTCGGAGAGGGGGAGCATTTTTCTTCTTCCCTGGGACTAATGACTAATGACTACTGCCTTCTACCTTCAGAAGACGCTCAACGTCTATAATCAGCAAGTTAAATATTTACTGCAAGACATATGGAACTAGCTCATAAAGATTTGCTACAACAAATAGCCCGACTATCGGAAACTTATGCTAATTTGGCCGATCGCCTATCCCAAGCAGCAAAACAACTGCAAGACTCGGGCCTTCCTCCCTCTGACAGCTTGCTGCAGGAAGTAGCCGCCTACAGCCGCAACTTTGCTGCAGTCCAAAAACAAGCTCTCGAACTCAACAAATCCACGATCGCGCCGGGGGAAATTGCTTCCCTCAAAGACATTCAAAACTTAGTCGAGACTGCCGCAGCTTCTGAAGGTAAAGCAGAAATTCGCGATGCAGCATTGAAAGTGATTGATCGAGTATTGGCGATCGCCCACCGCGAACAAAGCGACTTCGCGCCCTTACAATCAGTTCATGCCAGAGCCCGCGAACTGCAACGCGCGATTTCCGAATCAACCCCAACTCAACTGCATTCTGACGCAGAATCCTTAGTCAGCGGCAAACACCCAGTTTCAGCAGTGCTCGCCCTGGTGGAACAGCAAGACAAATTAGATGACGAACAGTGGGTCATCCTCGAAGAAACAGTCAGCGCCGCTTTTGGCAAACAAATAGCCGTAGCCATTTCCAGAGGCAAATTAACCATTGCTGAGATGGTAAAAGCAGCACCTGCAAAAGTCGAACCCGCATTTAAAGCAGCGCCAGAACAAAAAATTAGCGCCGAACCTTTGCCAGAAGTGATTGTCATCCCGTCAGGAAATGTGGCACCGAAACAAGTTACAGTTGCGCCACAGATCCAGATTTTGGAATCCCCCGCACCTTCTGCCCCCATGCACGAAGTAATTATTGTTCCCAGCGTGGAAGTACCTAAGTCTCTTCAGACAACCGGTTCCGGGAACATTGTTTTTGGGGCACCTCGGGACATTCAACCAGCGGTGGCAGTAGAGGGCGCTTTGGGAATCAAAGTTTTGGTGCACATTCAAGGAATTGGCGATCGAACTTTCGGTTCTCAAGAATACGCGGGTTCTAAGGGTCAAGGGCGGCGCGTCGAAGGATTTCAAATTAATATCGATCCCCCAATTCCCGGCTTAAATGTCGAGTACATGGCTCACGTCGAAGGTGTTGGCGACACTCCTTGGCTCAGCGAGGGAGAATTGGCGGGTTTTCGGGGTCAAGCGAAACGAATTGAAGGATTTGCAGTGCGATTGAGCGGGCCGCAAGCTGATAAGTACGACGTATTTTATAGCGCTCACATTCAGAATATCGGCGACACCGACGTGTCCTCCAACGGCGAATATTGCGGCACTCGCGGCAAAGCTTTGAGAATAGAGGGTATCAAAGTTTGGATCGCGCCGTCTGCGAGTTCCCAAACAGCGGCGCCTGTGGGTTTAAAAGTGTTGGCGCACATTCAAGGAATTGGCGATCGAACTTTTAGCGATCGAGAATACGCGGGTACTAAAGCTCAAGGCCGCCGCGTGGAAGGATTTCAAATTAAAATAGAGCCTCCCGTTGCCGGTTTAAATTTGCAGTACATGGCTCACGTTGAAGGAGTTGGCGATACTGCTTGGATCTCGGAAGGGGAGCTAGCCGGTTTCCGGGGCAAAGCCAAGCGCATTGAGGGATTTGCAGCGCGGCTGACTGGGCCGCAAGCTGATAAGTATGACGTATTTTATACGGCTCACATTCAGAATGTAGGCGATACTCCTGTTACTGCTAACGGTCAATATTGCGGCACTCGCGGCAAAGGTTTGAGGGTTGAGGGGATGACTGTTTGGGTTGAGCCGAAAGCGTAAAAATTGAGAATGAATGGAAAATTTTAAATGGATTTTTCCATTCATTTTGTGTTGTTATATCATTTGGAATTGGTTGGTTTTTGTATGATTTGCGCGATGGTAGAGGGTAGGTTTTACCAACCATCTACGCCAAAAACTAATAATCTCATAAACCCGCCGCTCAACGGTAAACCTGAATGTACATTTTTTCCCTTTGATAAAAGTCAAGGTTGATATAGGTTATTAGTTGTGGGGGGCGGGTTTATGAGATTGTTTGTGTGGGTAAATATTATTGGTAAAACCCGCCGCTACAGCATCAAAAACACTTGCACAACTTACGCTAGCAAACACGATATTAATGGTGTAGCACGTGCAACAAGCCTTCTACCACATGACCGATCGCACTTGGAGCAGATTCGCAAGTCGCAGCTTCGGCGGCGCAGTGGCCGGCGTGGAGCGCGTTTCCGACAGCCTGACTCCCTCCCTCCAGCGCATCGGCACCAAATTGACCGCGATATGTTTCTTTGACCATTTCAGCTTGAATTTTGCTGGTAGTTTCTTCGGGATTTGTTTCCCAATTGCGGATTGTTTGGACAATCTCGAACCCAGCCCAAATTAACATTCCGAGGACGATCGCAGCAATAAAGTATCCCATAGCTTTCTTTATAGTTTGAGGTTTGCTGTATCTAATCTAGGGTGGCATTTGAAGGCAGACAGGATGAAAACCATTGCTATTGAGTGCGGATTTCCACCTGCTAGAACCGTCGTTATTTGCTAAATTGAGGACTAAAGTCTTCACTCAAACAATGGCAACATGACATAACTTACCCTTCTAAAGCCGCCAAAAGACACAGCAATAAAGCCTCCGTCCACTCGACTACAGCACCGTAAGTATCGCCCGTGTGGCCGCCCAAACGGTGGTTAAACCAGGCTCCGGCAAAAATTCCGATCGCACTTCCCCCCAAAGCCATCCCCACCGCCAACAGCCACCGATCGCCCTCCAAGACAACTTGCACCACGCTCAAACTAAGCAGCAACAGCACTCCTGGGATAAAATCAAAAGGAGAATAAATCGATTCCTTGTGAAAAGCTCCCTTACCCTCTGCCCGCAGATAGGGATAGCGGGCGATCGCCACCAGTTGGGCCCATCTCCCCCAACCCGCGACACCCATCAAAGCCAGCCACCGATAGTTATTCAAGTCCGACAGAGCGGCAGTTTTCAGCAAGACGATCGCGACCGCAGCCATCGCCCCAAAGGCTCCTGTAACGCTGTCCCGCATGACTTCCAGCCTGCGTACCGGGTCGGGTACAGCCAGCCCGTCCGCCGCGTCCATTGCGCCGTCTAGGTGCAGCCCGCCAGTCACGGCGATGCCCAAGACTACCACCAAGGCCGATCGAGTCAGAGCAGGCATTCCCAACAACTGCAACCCAACATCCGCCAGTCCCACCATCCCACCAATCAAAACCCCGATCGCCGGTGCCAAGCGGGCAATGCCCCGAAACTCCAAAGTCCAAGACACTGGTACCGGCAAACAAGTATAAAAAGCGACTGCGGCTGCGATGGCAGCACCTTGATTCCGGAAAAAGTCGATCGTAGAGCGAACCCATTTATCATGCACCATAAGATAGAAAATTTTTCATCTGGTATGCAGTTGTCAATCGATTAGCGTGTGCCAGAATTGGAACTGTAACACCCTAGTTTTTTGGATCGAGCATTCCTCCTGTCGGAGCTCTTTTCCCCGGAAAACCTCTGTCGGCAGCGATCCCAAAGCTCCCTATCTAAAATGACTAAACTCAAGATCCGCGTTTCCATTCCCAAAAATTCTAGCTAACTCCCTGATTTTCAAGACGGGAAAATACTACAACAGAGGCTTTTACTTCATGAGTCACGATCAATTGAATAACAGGGTAGTTGCTCCTTGTATCATCGATACAGGCATTGTCGTCAACAAAAGCGATATCAAAAGATTGCTGTTTGATTTAGGACGTGTCCGCTACCTTCACATACAAGATGGCCAGATTTACAGCGAAGGGGAAGGTTATGTACTCGAAGTCTTCGCCAACCCCCACCGTTCTACCCTGATTGCCAACCATGCCCTTTATTTGAACGTGTATAGTTTTGATTACCTGGAACTGAAACAGTCTCCTGAAGATGGTCCTTATTTTGACTTGGTTCAAGACGGACGGCTGTTGCGGTTAATTCCCCTCTCCAATCCTTTGCAAGAGCAATTCGCCCGGAATTTAAATGCTGCGGCTTTGGATGCGGTTGTCGATCAGGTACTCTCAGGCAACTGGGATCTGCAATTGGACGACGATGATTCCCCGTTTTAATCGACAGTCAGTCGATTTTAGATTTTAGATTTTAGATTTTAGATTTACTTGCAGCATTGAATCTGGGAGTTAGAACTAAGGTCTAAAATTTTTTGCCCTCCACGACGATTGTCGGAAACTTGTCTCCGTTTTTGGGCGGGGTCATGGTTTTTTTTGTCGCGATGTCATCAACAATAGATTAAATAACACGGACGACCGAGTAGCGGTTAACGAGCATCGGGGGCTAATGACTGAGGACAAGGCGAAATTTTCTTTTAAATGTCAGGCTAATTGCAGCCATACCCAAGCGCGTGCAGGGGTTTTTGCCACTCCCCACGGTGTGGTGGAAACGCCTAAATTTATGCCCGTGGGGACGCTAGCTAATGTCAAAACTTTGACCCCGGCACATCTTGAGGCGGCGGGTTCTCAAATGGTTTTGGCAAATACTTATCACTTGCACTTGCAGCCGGGGGAAGCAATTGTCGCAGGCGCGGGCGGATTGCATAAATTTATGGCTTGGCCGGGCCCGATGCTGACCGATTCGGGTGGCTTTCAGGTGTTTAGCTTGAGCCAAATGCGGAAGATTACTGATGATGGGGTGACTTTTCGCTCTCCCCGCGATGGCCGCATGATTAATTTGACGCCGGAACGATCGATCGAAATTCAGAATCAGTTGGGCGCCGATGTGATTATGGCCTTTGACGAGTGTCCCCCTTACCCAGCTACACGGGAGGAGGTGGAGGCTGCCACAAATCGCACTTACCGCTGGCTGCAACGCTGCATTCAAGCTCACTCGCGCCCGGATCAAGCTTTGTTTGGAATTGTCCAGGGGGGCGTTTTCCCCGATTTGCGATCGCGCGCGGCGAACCAGTTGGTAGATTTGGATTTACCAGGCTACGCCATCGGCGGCGTTAGTGTGGGGGAATCGGGGGATTTGATCGCAGAGATTGTCAAGGTGACTGCGCCTCTGTTGCCGGCAAATAAACCGCGTTATTTGATGGGGATTGGGACTTATCGGGAAATGGCGCTGGCGGTGGCGAGTGGCGTAGATATGTTTGACTGCGTGATTCCGACTCGGCTGGCCCGCCACGGGACGGCTTTTGTTGGTGGGGAACGCTGGAGTTTGAAAAATGCTCGGTTCCGGGAGGATTTTGCTCCGCTGGATGAGTCTTGTCCTTGTTATACGTGCCAAAAATTCAGTCGGGCTTATTTGGCTCATTTGGCGCGGGCTAACGAAGTGCTGGGGTATACTTTGCTGGCGCTTCACAATGTGACAGAGTTGATTCGCTTTACGGGGAGGATGCGGGAGGCGATTTTGGCTGATCGATTTACTGAAGAGTTTGCCTACTGGCTTGCACCGAGAGTCGATCAATCATGATTGCCTTGGGTAAAGATATGCGACAATTATGAAAATTCTGTTGGATAGGTAGGTTGATTCATGGAAGCTGCATTACTCTTAGCAAAACTGCCCGAAGCTTATTCGATTTTTGAGCCTTTGGTTAATGTTTTGCCGGTCATTCCCGTATTTTTCTTGCTGCTGGCTTTTGTTTGGCAGGCGGCTGTCGGATTTAGATAAGTTTGATTTCCTCAAAAGCAGGGGCAATTTTTGAATTGCCCCTGCTTTTAGCTATTAAGTTTTGTTTCGTTGTTCTTTCTGCCTTCAGCTACCGCCGATCGCACTTTTGAATGCCGGTCTTTCTGTGATCCGCTTGATGTAATCTACAACGGCCGGATAAGCACTGAGGTCTAGTTTTAGCAACATGGGAATGTAGGCTAACAATGACCCGACTGCTGCGTCGGCGACGCCAAATTCATCACCCATTAAAAATGGCTGTTTCTCGAAGATTTCATTTAACGGTTTTAACAACTTGGGAGTTTCGCGATCGCGACTTGCTTCTGTAAATATTCCTGGCCCCAAGGTGGCGTTAGCAAACATGACCCACTGCACGATTTGAGCTTGCTGCTCCAAAGTGTCTGGAATTTTACCATATTTTTGAGCTAAATACAGCACAATTGCGCCGGATTCCCAAAGTTTGAAATCTCCGTCAACAATTGCCGGTACTTTGCCGATCGGGTTAATTTCGAGATACTCTGGCTGCAAGTGTGCCCCTGCTTGCATATCCAGCAAGACGAATTCGTAGGGAACTCCTATTTCTTCTAGATACCACTTGACAATTGAGGCCCTGCTGCGGGCTCCGCCGTAAAGTTTCAGCACGAAATTTTTATCCTTTAACGCAATATTGCTGTTATAGCATTTTTTTGGAATTGGGAATTGGGAATTGCAGCCACCAGAGACTTTGATGTCAATGTTCGACTAATGACTAATGACTGATGACTACTGACTAATAACTAATGACCGATAACTAATGGCACCTCTGTCAAGTGCAAAAACAAGATTCTGCTGCCAATGAAAATCAAAATTGCTCCCCCCAATATCTCAATTTTATTTGCAAACAAGTTGCCGCACTTGTGCCCTATCCACACGCCTGCAAAGGCTAAAAAGAAAGTAATAAATCCGATCGCCGTCACCGCAAGAGCAATAGAATCTTTCAGGACAGCAAATCCGAGGCCAACTGCGAGGGCATCGATACTCGTAGCCACCGACAGCGTTATCAAAGTCCCCGTATCTAAGGGATTAAACTTTTTCTCGCCTTCTTCGCCTTGCAGCGATTCGTAAATCATTCTACCGCCAATGAAACTCAAAAGCCCAAAAGCGATCCAATGGTCGATCGGTGTTATCAAAGAACTAAAACTAAGACCGATGAGCCATCCTATGACGGGCATTAAAGCTTGAAAAACTCCGAAAAATAAGGCAATTTTTAAAGCTTTATTGACCTTCATGTGTTTGATTGCTAAACCGCTCGAAACAGCAACAGCAAAAGCATCTGCTGCTAGTCCCAAGGAAAGTAATATGGTAGTGGCTGCATCCATTTTTGTGAAAGTGTTAGATGTTATAGGTAAAGTGTTCCTCTTGACAGTTTTACTTTACACTAAAATTTGATGAAATTACGTTTTTATAATAATCTATTCATTTTTTCCTCACATTTGTTTCACAATTGACAAAGGTTGAAAAAATCAGCGGTTAGCTATATTACGAAGCCAAATTAAGCTTCTCGCACAGCTTGCTAGCCAGATTTGCGATGGGTTTCCCTGGCGGCAAGATGCGATATTAAACGATCGGCAATTTTACCCTAAACTCAGCACCGCCCCCTGTTTTAGATTTAATTTGAGGTTGAACCGGAGATTCAACTGTAAGGCGGCCGCCGTGCAATTCTACAATAATTTTATAGCAAACCGACAGATCCAACCCGGTAAAATTTTTAAATGATTTAGTAGGGCAAGAATGGTCAAATATTTTCTGTTGAATTTCCGGCGGAATTATTGAGCCATTGTGGGCTATGGATACAACAATAAATCTGCCTGTATATCCCTCGACTATATCGGTTTTAATTGTAATAATTTGAGCGGAATTTTCAATACTTTTAACTGCATCTATAGCATTGATGATGAGACTCGCGAATACCTGGCTCAGTTGACCGGGATAACAAAAAATTGGCGGCAGGTTGTGGTACTCCTTGACTACTAATATTTTTTGCTCCAGTCTCTGAGCCAGCAACAGCAAAATATTGTCTATGCTCTCATTAACGTTGGCGTGTTCTTTGTTGGCTTCGTCAGGAAGTGAAAATTTCCTCAAAGCCAGGACGATCTGGCGAATGCCATCGGCTCCTATTTTCAAAAAATTGAGGATTTGCGGCAACTCTTGGCTGATAAAATCTAGGTCGCAAGTCTCTATTTTTTTTGCAATTCGTGGCACAGGTTCGGGATATTGTTCGCGATAGAGGCGAATTATACTAAGCAAATCTTTGATATAATCGTTGAGGTGAATCAGGCGGCCGTAAATAAAGTTAATTGGGTTATTAATTTTCTGGGCAACTTCGGCGGTTAGTTGACCGATAATTGTCATTTTTTCGCTTTGTACTAAATGCTCTTCGGTGATTCTGAGTTTGGCTAATACTTCTTCCAAAAGTTTGAGTTCTTCTTGAATTTGCCCGTGGAGTTGGGATTGGGAAATTGCGATCGCCAGCGAGTCTGCAATTGCTTCCAAAACTTCCACCTCGTCGGGAGTCCCAAACCGCCGATTTGCAAAGGCGAAGAGATATCCAAGCCGATGATTCTGAGTTAGTACGGGTACTGCTGCATAGTGACTATTTGTGAGTTCGATATAGGCGTGTTCCTCAGACGATGTGGCATCATACCAATTTTATGTGAAGTTGCATATAATAGAGAGATAGCTTGTATGGTGCGTTTATGAGTCGTAGTTTAAAAA
>NZ_JAUBPR010000187.1:0-9135 GCF_036700845.1 Microcoleus sp. S13_C5 | reverse complement strand
TCAACGGAAAAACTTTGGGGTTCCCACTTTTCACAACTGATAAAAAAATTCCACCCACATCTGCGGAATGTGGGTTCTAAATGAATGTTAGGCATTTCTGTTTCAATTATTTTCAGGTACTCTTCTTTCTTATGAAAACTAGCATTATCCAGAATAATCACTATTTTCGCTCCTTTTTCCGCAAATTATGAGGCTTGATTACCTGCTGATACCCATTCATTAATTAGCTCTGCATAAAACAGTTTTAGCACTTGATAAAAATTATATGAATTGCCTTTTTTGAGGAACTCTACCCACCTTTTTTTAGCGGAATTTCTCACTCCTCCCATTACATTAACTCTGCCTTTTCTTCGGTCTCCTCTGACCTTTCTGCGGTTGTCTTTTTTACACCAGTTCTTTCTTCTGGTGACTCTTAAACTAAATCCACTCTCGTCCCAAAACCCGACCTGTAATTGTTCGGGAGTTTCTTTTTCTATTTTTAAATATTCTGCTATTTTTATTTTAAAGGCTGTTCTTTTTTCCGGATTTCTCTTGGACTCCAGCCTATACTTAGCCCAGATGTAAACATACTTTTTTTGCTTTAATATCCTCCGAACTTGTCCTCCACTTAATTTTATTCCTGTGGATTGTTCTAAGTATGTTGCTAATCTCTGTGCTGTCCATCGTCCAAAATCACATCCTAATTCTTGAGGGTTTTTTTCTAGAGTTTTTAATAATATATCTATATGTTTATCTGTGGCTTTTTTGTGATTTCCCTTCATCCTTTCATCTATTATACTTTCTAGATTATCGGGGTCTCCCTTCATACACCAATAAGATATTTTGTTGACTGAACAACCCAAAAAATCAGCAATTTTAGATTGTGTTTTACCGTCATTGAGCAATAATAAAATTAGAATTCCTTCTCTCACATTTGCTTTTTTTCCTCTCTTAATGCTTTTTGTGGTTTCTCTATTTGTTGGGGATTGAGATGGTTTTTAGCTGGCATTTTTGTAGAGATTGACTAAACTCATTTTTTATTATACCCTATTTAAAGGCACAACAGCTTAAAGCGTATCTGTAGCTTCTAAAAATGGTGAATTTATCTCAAAATATCCTCACCACTGATGAACAGTGTTCAATAAGATGCGTTCCCCCTGGGTTACTTACAGTTGTATGATGTTTTTAACTGCTCTTAATCAATAAAAATGATATTGATTTTTTCCGCGTTCCTTAGCACGATACATCGCAACATCGGCATTCTTAACTAAAATCTCTGGCTCTTGACCGTCAATGGGATATAAACTAATGCCAATACTTGTAGTTACAGAAACTGTATGTTCTTCTAAAATAAAAGGCTGCATGATGGCGTCGCAAATTTTTTCAGCTACTTTCGCAGCTTCCTCGCGACCTGGAATTGCGGGCAAAATGACTGTGAACTCGTCACCGCCCAACCGCGAGATGGTATCGCTGCCGCGCAAGCATTTTTTGAGCCGACTGGCAACTGTTTTTAAGAGCAAATCGCCCACATTGTGTCCGAGAGTGTCGTTGATTGATTTAAATCCATCTAAATCTAAAAACAGTAAAGCTACCAATTCTTGAGTGCTGGAGGCTATTTCTAGAGACCGATGCCAGCATTCGTAGAACATTTGGCGGTTGGGCAAACCGGTAAGAGCATCGTGATAAGCTTGGTGGCTAAGCTCAGCATTTTTTTGTTCTAGGGCATTTGTCCGAAGTTGGCGCTCGGTAATATCTCTGATTGCTCCGACTAAAAATAGGTTGCCGGCAGCATCTTTATGCAGGGATCTTTTAGTCGCAATTAGATGCGTAATTCCGTGAGCGTCAGTGAAATATTCTTCATTTTCTCGCGGCTGGTGAGTTTGAAATACTAATTCGTTTTGCTGCCAAAATATCTCGGCTTCGGCTTGGGGAAATAAATCGTAATCGGTTCGGCAAGTTAAAATCTCTAAAGGATAGCCAATAAACCGACAATATGCCTGATTCAAAACTACGCAGCGGTGATTTCGATCTTTGACAAAAATGGGGTCGGGAATTGTATCGATTAGCGATTGTAAAAATTCTTTAGAGCGTTTTAATTCTTCTTGCAAGTGAGCCAGATAACCCACAACTGCAGCACCAGAACCCACCAGACTGAGGATTGGAGGAATTAATGGTAGCCACCAACCTGCTAAGAATGCTAAGTATAAACTGGCACTCAGACCTAGACAGATACTTAATAAACAGTAAGCCGATCGACCAAGCGATCGCAAATTCCAACTCACATTTGCTCCGGCCCAAGACCACAGTAAAATCCACAGCAACTCCGCAGCCTCTGGCCAGACATGGATTCCCGCGCGCCCGTCGAGGGCTGCACTCAAAATTTGGCTCAAGAAATGAGCCTGAAGCTCGACTCCCGGTATTTGCTGGGGAGGACCAAACCAACCTGAACTGTAAGCATTTTGGTAAAAGTCTCTGAGGCTGGGGGCACTTGAGCCGATCAAGACAACGCGCGATCGCACAAAATCAGGGGGTAGTTTGCCAGAAAGCACATCGCCCATCGATGCAGTACGAAAACTGCCTCGCGGGCCACGCAAGTTTGTCAAAATTTGATAGCCCCGGCTATCCGATCGAACGTAAGCACCGTCATTCGGTTGAAAAGGTCGAAAAACCCCCTTGCCTAACTGCAAGTATTTAGGATTGACTCTTGCTCGTTGAGGGGAAATCCCTTCGCTTCTGAGGTAAAGCAAAGCCAGTCTGAGTGCGAAACTTTGATGAGTTTTGCCGTCTCCGGGCCAAGCGTAGAGCAAAGTTCGTCGCACTTTTGAGTCAGCGTCGATAACAACGTTGTTGAAACCGATTCGATCGAGCTTGTCAAGTACCGGAGGCGGGCGAACTCCGAAGCGGGTTTCGTCTGGCATCAACTCAATGCCGATTAAGTTGGGAATAGTTTTAAAAGTTTTGAGCAATTCGGCGTTACCCGGTTGAGTTGGCAAATCTCGGTAAACGTCGAGGCCGATCGCCCGCGGCTTGGCAGCGTGCAATTTTTGCAGCAATTGGGCCAAGACAGCATCCGAAATTGGGTAGCCGTATTTTTGCAAGTCAGCTTCCTTAATTTCTACAATGACGATGCGCGAGTCAATGGGTTCGGCCGGGCGCCAGCGAACAAATTGGTCGAAAGCAGCCCATTCCCACACCTGAAAACATCCGAACCAGCGCATTACAATGACCGTAGTAGCAACGGCACTCGCAGTAATCAATACTCGGCGTTCTTGATCGACCCATTTTTTGATAGTTTCTAGCATATTTTGGGGATTTGGACCTCGCCCTGTGAACATCTAAACTACTACTACGTATAGGTTTTACATCTCCGAGGCGAGTCGATTTTAGATTTTAGATTTTAGATTTTAGATTATCTAATTTTTTGGTTTTTCGGTGCGGGCGAGTCGATTTTAGATTTTAGATTATCCAATTTTTTGGTTTTTTGGTGAGGGCGAGTCGATTTTAGATTTTAGATTATCCAATTTTTTTGGTTTTTCGGTGCGATCGGTCTGCAACAGCAGAAACCGAGTTTCGCAACCAAAATATGTCATTTCAACAATCACTCTGGAAGCAGAAACCCGGTTTCTGGCGTTTTTGTGTAAAAGTTCTAGTAGTTATTTGCCGATCTAAATACTAGAAACCCACAACTGGTTTTAATATTTTTCGTTCTCACTAATTTTTACTATTTTTTTAGTGATTATAGATGCGAGATTTTAGATTAATTTCGCAGCACGAGCCAACGCTCAACTAAGTTAAAAACGAGGAGATTTCCTGCCCATCAATCTAAAATCTGTCATCTATAATCTCAAACTTTTATGTTAGTTTTGAAAGTTGCGGGGGCCAGTGTAACCCGATAAATCAGCGAGTTTATCCAAAGATTGCGTCCCCGAATAAAACTGACCATTAATCTCCCAAGTCGGGAAACCTTTAACATTCGCAGCAGCAGCTTGGCAAATTTCAGCGCGGGAATTTTGCCCCCTGGGATCGCATTCAAAATAATTGATTATTTTGGCTGCTTCTTTGCCGAACAGGATTTTTTGGTCGTAGCAGTGGGGACACCAGTAAGCGCCGTACTCTTTAGCGCCGATTTGTCGGAGGTGGCGGGCCAAAGCAATTTGGGCCGGGCCGGAGGTTGTAGTGACGGCAGGGGGTGCAATTCCGGGGGTAGAGACAGTAGAAGCAGGTGAGTTGACGCTGTTATAAAGTCCCAAGGCGCCGATCGAACTCACCATTGCCACCAAAATGCCTGTAAACACCAACTGTCCGATATCTTCCCACTCGCGCCCGACTAGCACCAGCACAAACAGCGACAGCGAAAATAAGGCAGAAGTGACGCAGTAAATGCACAGATCCTGAATCTCAAAAGCCATCAAATATATCAAATAGCTGCTGAAAATTACCATCGCAGCGGTGATGATAAATAGCGCTTGCCAAGTGTTTTTTTCTAGTTGAGAGTGCAGTCCTTTCTTGGTGTCGGGATTTACAGCTTTGGGAGCCAATGCCAGGATTGCTATGCTCAGGTAAGCCAGACAGCCTAACAAACTTAAAGGCACTGTGCCAAAGACTGTAGCGTAGGGACTGTTGAGAACTTTGTCGCAGCCGCTGGTGGGACAAATGACCGAGCCAGTCGTGAATTTAGCGATCGTGAGATAGGCCGTTTCTACGACGCCTATGGCTGCGATCGCTGCCATCACAGTCCTAGACCAGCGATGAATCCAAGGGGTTGAACGTCGGCGAATCATTTTTTGATTTGGTAATTGATAATTTGGACCTTGAAAAAAGAAGAAATTTGGGCAACTAGCAATGTCAGGGTTTTAAGGGATTTAACGGATCGATGTTGAGGGAAAAAGTCAGAAGTCAGAGAAAAGAAATAGCTATCCGTGTATCTGTGACTTCCGTCTCGTGAATCAAGGAAATTGGGAATTGGTGATTGATAATTGGTGATTTTTTCACGGTTAGCTCTTCGTTTTCAGCGATTACCGATTACCCATTACCCCTTCCCATTTTACGTTTTACTTGTGACTTTGCCCGGTTCCGGTGTTGGCCCTCTTGAGCCATTAGCATCTCTATTTTCCTGTTCGCGCTCTTTCTGTGACAAGCTGCGGCGGGCGGCTTCGACAAACTGACTAACGCGGATCGGATCTATAGGCTGCTCGATGCGGCCGTTTCGCTTCAGGGAACTCGATACGATTACGCCGTCAGCGGCCTGCATGAGGGTGGAAATGTTTTCCCACGAGGCGCCGCTGCCGATGAAAACTGGAATTCCGGCTGCTGCTGCACTCGCGAGTTCTAAGTCTTCGAGATTGGGAGGGCTACCAGTGGTCCAGCCGGAAAGGATTACGGCGTCGGCTAAAGCTCGCCCGATCGTCTCTTGGACGGCTGTGGTCAAATTGGGGCTGCCTAGGGGTCGCCCGTGCTTGACTAACACGTCTGCTAATATTTTGACATCGCTGCCCAATTCCCGGCGGTAGCGCAGTAGCTGGTGAGCTTGGCCTTCAATTAAGCCTTGGTCTGTAGCCATGATGCCGTTGAGGACGTTGACGCGGATGAATTGAGCTCCCGTGCAGGAGGCGATGGCGATCGCGCTGTGGGCGTCGTTTCGCAGCACGTTAACGCCGATCGGCAGCGTCACGAGATTGGTTAGCCTCTCGACTACCAGAGTCATGGCACTTACCACAGCCGGATCTACGCTGTCTTTGGCAAAAGGAGCGTCGAAAAAGTTCTCGACAATGATACCGTTTGCGCCACCAGAAGCCAGCGCTGTAGCCTCTTGCTCGGCTCTTCCGATAATAGCTTTGAGGTTTCCGCCCCAGCGGGGAGAAGTTGGCAAAGGCTGTAAATGTACGACACCGATTATGGGATTCGGCGTTTTGAATATTTGTTTTAAGTCCACGGATTTTCCTGAAACCACCAAGTTCACTGACGGCTGACGGCGGATTTTGACGGTATATTCTAGAATTCTATATCCACGGGGGCGATTCGGTTGACTTAATCGGGTCGCCAAGTTGCTCAAACCCTGCAGCCATAACAGTTTAGATTTTAGATTTTAGATTTTAGATTTTACATAGGCGACCCGCTCACCTCAGTTAAAGACGGATACTTGCTTCTAGGCAGGAGTCCGGGAAAGCAAAAAAGTTTAGATTTTAGCGAGATCTCCCAGATTCATCTGTGGAGTCAATGCTTTAATCTTTAATCTTTAATCGACTGACTACAATCGGGGTTGAAAGCTTGACTGCAGTTGCATTCTTTTCTATACCTTGGTGTCGGCAGGGGTTTTTCCTTCTCTATCGAGGTTAAGTGGTGGAAGTTGTTCTCATAATTTTGGCTGTCACCGCAGGATTGGGGGCAGCAATCGAAGTGCTGCTGCGGGTGCTGCTGGGTTTTGGTAATCCTTTGATTTATATTGCCGATGCCGAGTGCGGCTATTTGTTGGCGCCCAACCAGAAGGTGCGTCGCTTGGGCAACCGGATTGAGATTAACGAGTATTCGATGCGTAGCGGAGCGATCGCCCCGATATCCCCTCCAGAAACTCTGCGCGTCTTGCTGTTGGGAGATTCTGTCGCCAACGGCGGTTGGTGGACACATCAAACAGATACGATCTCGGAAATTCTGGCTCGGGATTTGAGACTGCAAGTACAGAATCTGGCGAGCGATGCACAATTAGGTTCACAAGTCAACTATTCAGATTTTGAAGTTCTCAACGCCTCAGCCAATTCTTGGGGGCCGAGGAATCAACTTGCTTACGCCAAGCGGTTCGGTGTTTTTGGGGCAAAGGCTTTGGTTTTGCTGCTCAATACGGACGATTTGTTTGCATCGGCTCCCTGTGCTCTGGTTGTGGGGCGCGATCGATCTTACCCGGATCACAAACCCCGATTGGCTACGCTAGAGTTATTGAGCCGCTACCTGCTACCGGCAGTGCCGACTCGCCAATTGGCAGCACCCGGAGCCAGAAACGGCGATGTAGTAGGCTGCAACTTAGAGGCTATTCGCCAAATCCAGAAAATAGCTGTATCCGCCAACATCGAGTTTTTGCTAGCCGTCACGCCCAAGCGGGGCGAACTCGGCGGCCCGGGCCCTCGCGACTGGGAAGTCAATGCTAGAGCGCGTCTCGCCGAACTCGTAGAAACAGAGAAAATTACTTACATAGATTTTCTTCCCATTTTCAATTGTGCGGCCGAATTTCCAACTTTGTATCGAGACAGCATTCACCTGAGCCCTCTAGGAAATCAGCTAGTTAGCAAAACTATCAGTCGTCAAATAGTCGCTCTTTTTTGGCATAAATCGTGACTTCACCTCAAGACGGATACTTGCCCACGACTTCTGTTGTCGAGAGCAAAAAAGTTTAAACCTTAGTTCAAGCCGCCCGATTAATCTGCAGAGTCAATCTAAGATCTAAAATCGTTCGACTGAGCGCAACTCGACGCACGCGCTCGCCGAACTTCTCACGCCGAATTGTCCAATCTCAAATCGACTGACATCGAATCCGGTTGCATGGGAACAGTTACCATCTTCAACGAACAACAAACCCAAACTAACTGTAAAAGCACCCGGAAACGACACGATTTGTCTCGATTTAGCTAACTTGCAAAGTAGACTCTAGCTCTTTCGGATACCAAGCTTGACCGTCGAGAGCCATTTGCTCGATCGAACTCGCAAGCCGCAGAGCTTTGAGAGCTTGTTCTCCTCCCACAGAAGGCTGATTTCCACCCCGCACGCAATTAATAAAATGCTCCAATTCTGCGTGGAGCGGTTCAATATTGCTGGTGTAAACTTTCTCGATCAACCCATCTTGACGGTAAAGCACCTGACCGTAATCCGTCACGTAATTGGCGGTTGTTTGTCGGTGAATCAAGATTTCGTTGTTGAGAAAATCTGCCTCTGTCAGAGAATTCTTGCAGTGAGCCACGATTGAACGGAGTTTGCGGTGCGTCACCTTACTGGCAGTCAGGGTGGCGACAATGCCGTTAGCAAAGTTCAACGTCGCTGTCACATAGTCTAAATAACCTGAATCTGAGGCCCTACTGCCGCTGGCTGTCAGCTTCACCACTTGGGAATCTGCCAATTCCAGGAGCAAGTCAATGTCGTGGATCATTAAATCCAAAACTACCGATACGTCGTTAGCCCGCTGGGAATAGGGACTCATCCGGTGAGCTTCCAATGCCAGTAACTCTTCAGTTTTCAGCACTTTGCCGAGTTCCTGAAAAGCTGGATTGAAGCGCTCGATGTGACCCACTTGTAAAATGCGGTGGGCCTCAGCAGCCGCGTTGACCAAAGATTCGGCTTCGGCAATGCTAGCCGCGATCGGCTTTTCAATTAAAACGTGAACACCCGCTTGGAGACAAGACATCCCCACAGGGTGGTGCAGGCGAGTTGGAACGGCGACGCAAACTGCATCTACGTGGGCGAGCAAATCTCGGTAGTCTTCAAAGAAGCGAACCCGGTATTTGCTTGCTACATCTATTCCCCGCTCTACATTTATGTCTGCAACACCCACGAGTTCGATATCTTTTAGCAAGCTCAGAACTCGCGTGTGGTGCTGGCCCATATTGCCAACCCCAATCACCCCAATGCGGAGGGGTTCGGGTTGACTTCGCTGGGCGAAAACGTTTGCGTATCCCAATGACATCCTATCTAGCACTCCTGGATTCTCCTCCACCACCACAGGAATCAAGCCCCTTGGCTTCCCTCAGCTACTCACAGCCATCCAGATAGTACCACAGTCAAACTATTTGTGAAGAATTTCTAAGTTCAGTTGCGATTATCGCATCAGGCAATTAAGCAGTAGCTACTCATACACAAGGGCAGAATACAGGGGTCAAATGTCTGGAAATTGCGTATTGACAAAATTTATAAAGTGTGTATTTACATCGGGACGATCGCCTGCAGCATCCCAACAACACAAACCCGTCGGAATATTTGGCGGTTACGCTCAAACATTTTTCGGGTTTCTTTTCAAAAGTAATAGTGAAAGTCATAAATTATACAAATACAACAGAGGACGCATCCGTATTAGTTCGGTTATTTACATTCGGCAATCTTTGAACCCACATTCCGCAGATATTCAAGCAGAAGGAAAGGAAGATAGATTCGGAAACACAAAACTCCCAAACGATTGCC
>NZ_JAUBPR010000186.1:0-9266 GCF_036700845.1 Microcoleus sp. S13_C5 | reverse complement strand
TTACATCAGCAAATATTTGGAATTGGTTTACTCACTGCTGTTATTGTACCTCACCTTTGTAAGAAATGCTATACTTTCCTTCAATAAATGGATCTGGATAGATATTGGAAGTGGTACGAATCAAATCAAGCAGCGCATCGATTGCGTGTTGGTTGCCAGTTCCAATTTTGCCCAAACTCTCAACCATATTTGCCAACAAACCATTAGTAGCATCAGTGGTACTGTTAAGCATCAGGTTAATTAAAGCAGGGATGGTTCGGCTGCGATCGCTCTCTTGGAATGCAGCCCTCGCTAATTCTGAACTTGGGCAACTTTCCCCAACCCACATCTGTATCTTTAAATTGAAATAACCATATCCCCATCTAATCAATTGTGATAGGATTGCATCAGCACAGCTACATTCCTTAAACTCAGCAATACCTATGGCTGCTAAACAATACGCTCGGTATTCATAAAAACCTTTGTGATCTAAAATACAATCCCGACATCCATCTTGAAATTCAACCAAAGCCTTAATAAACGCTTCCTTATTCTCTGTTCGTACATTCTCGCGCCCCAGCCACAATAAAATAACCTCTTTCCACTGGCGCTCAAAAATTCGGTAACTTGCTTGAGAGTCTTTGGGGTTGTCAGGAATGTGATTCAGGAAAAAGTTCCAATCATCAATTGTACGCGCCGCGAAATATTCCTGAAACGTGGGATGCCAGAAAGCATAAACGGGTTCTTCAGGTTCATCTGCATCCATTCCCACTTGATTCAGCCAACCCAAATCCAGGGCCAATTGCAGCAGAGAATCTTTATCCTTTGGCTTGCCCAAAAGCTGACAGACAAATTTATGTCGCAAGCGAAACCGAGTAGGTTCTTTATCGATCGCCTCTCTCGCCAACTCTCCCAGCTTAGCATTCAGCCGCTCTTGATTATTAGAGTCTAGGCGGAAATACTCTGCTTTCCACTCAAAGATTTTATCGACAAATTTTTGATATAATTTCGCTTTTGTATCAGGCAAATCGCCATCTCGCCCTTGCCAAATTGCACACAACAGCGTCAACCTTAAAGGATTTCTGGCTAAATCCTTAATCCGTTCCTTTCCTGGTTGATGAATTGCTTGCCACAAGCGATCGCCCAATGCGTTATCTTTACTAAACCACTTCTCGATAAACTGCTCTACCTGGGGAAATGTGAACGGTTGAGTAATATAAAATTCAAAGCCATCCAAAATGCGGGGGTTAGCCTGCCAAACATTCAACCGACAACTTGTTACTATCCGCACATGAGTCAGCAAACCTCTTGCAGATAAGGTTTCCTGCATCTCTGCTGCCATTTCATCTAGCCCATCTAACAGTAACCACACCTGCCGCTGTTCCAACTGACTTTTCCAAGCTGCCTGCAAGTTTTCAGTGACTGTTCCCTCTGCATCTCGCAGCCAATCATTAAATATGTAATCAATTGCATTGGTCGCTAAACGTCCTAGAGAAACCCAAATCACCAAATCATCTGTCTTATCTAACAGCCAGAAAGCGATTTTCTGTAAAAGCGTGGTTTTCCCTCCTCCTGGTTCACCAATGATCGCAATTCGATCGTTTTTCTTAGTGCTGAGGAGTGTTGTGAGAAATTGGTTGTATTCAAATCTTTCGCTTTTGCTGTACCCCGTTGACTCATACAACAGCGAACCCTGTTCAGGTGATGAGTCGCCTCCAACCTTTTGGATTTGCTCCTGCTGCACTAAGGTCAAATCTACATAGATATTTTCATCAATCAGATCGCGTTCCATCTGACGAGGCATTAGCTTATTGCTGCTTAGCCGCTTCTGTTCTTGCAGCATCCGGCGACAAACCTCCTGCCACTTGTCGGGAGTGTGCTCAACAGCGAAATCTTGAGCGACAACAGTGCGATCGACAATCTCTTCCCAAGATACCCCTAAAACTCTACAGAAAGCCTTGAAAACTTCAGTGTTAACGGTTGCTGTTCCGTACAGAAAACGTTTCCAATTTCCTTCGGAGCAACCGTCAGCATAAGGGCCTCCTTCTTGCCAAATTTTCTTTGGTTCCAAAACTTTACTAGCTTCCACAAGGCATCTGGGGTCATCTACTGTCCACCCCTTTTCATTCCTTGCCTGCTTAATTTTTGCTATTCCCTGCTGAGAAGCCTTGAGCTTGGCCACGATTACACCTGAATTAAGCAATTGTCAAGATCGATTTTAGATCGAAATATGCACGATCGGAAGCCGATCTAGTGAAAGGATGACAAATCAATCATTGTAGAAATGTAGGAAGCGAGGTTGGCCAACTAAATTTTCCTCAATCCAAACCACTACTTGACACAGAAAAAAGATGGCTAATTCCAAAGGATACAAAGTCTCTGAATATCAACCCGTCGCGGTGCAACTTAGTCTTCCTTGGGGCGAGGAAAAAAATTACTATGATTCTCCCCCATCGCGAACTAAGATCCGGAGTCAATGCAGAAGGGAAGTTAAAAAACAAGACTCCCAGAAAGTTGTCATTTTTCTGAACAAAAAGTCTCAGTAACCTTCGCATCTTGTAGAGACGTGATCGATCGTGTCTCTACAAATGCAATTTGGGAATTTTCACATAACAATCGGTGCGACAGGTTGAAACCTGTCGCTACACAATTAAAGTCCGCGCAACGCCAGAGTTGTGCAATTTAACCCGCGCAGGCGGGTTTTGCCTTTGTAGGGGCGATTTCAATCGCTGCATCTGCGATCGCTGCGACTTCAATCCTTACTCGCCAATTGCAAAAAGCCCGATCGCCCCTACAATAATCCTTAGTATCAACCAGTAACAATGCTTCAAATCCGCCGTCGTCCCCCCAGCACATCAGTCTCCGTACTCTACCTCAGCTACCAAATCGCCGTACCCGACGCCGAACCCCAGCACATCCTCGAAGAAATTGTCTGGGAAAAAGAAGCTGAAGTAGCCCAAAAGCGCGATCGCACCCCGTTAGCCGATCTTCACAAAAAACTCCCGTTTGCACCGCCCATCCGCGACTTTCTTGCTGCCCTTAAAAACGGCAAAACCATACCCGCTATCATCGCCGAAGTTAAAAAAGCTTCCCCCAGCAAAGGCGTAATTCGCGAAGATTTCGACCCAGTGGCGATCGCCCTAGCTTACCAACAAAACGGCGCTAGCTGCATCTCCGTACTCACCGATGAAAAGTTCTTTCAAGGCAGCTTTGAAAACCTAGCTAAAATCCGTGTCGCCGTCGATTTACCCCTGCTTTGCAAAGAGTTTATTATCTATCCCTACCAAATCTATCTCGCCCGCATTCACGGCGCTGATGCTGTTTTGTTAATCGCCGCCATTCTATCTGACAAAGACTTACAATATTTTGTCAAAATTGTCAAGACTCTGGGCATGACAGCTTTAATAGAAGTTCACACTCTCGAAGAACTCGATCGAGTATTAACCTTAGAAGGCGTCAACCTGATCGGCATCAACAACCGCAACCTAGAAGACTTTTCCGTCAGCCTAGAAACTACCGATCAACTATTAGCCGATCGACAAACCGCAATCCAAGCAAAAGGCATCCTCATCGTCAGCGAGTCAGGAATCCACACTCCCGACGACCTAGCTAAAGTTGCCACCGCCGGAGCCCAAGCCGTTCTCATCGGCGAATCTCTCGTCAAGCAGCCCGATCCAGGCGCCGCTTTAGCCTCCCTTGCCGATCGCCCTCCGAGCCTGTGAAAGGCGAGACCGCTTGACAAAGCACCCTTAATTCTGATAAAAAGTGATTAAGTAGGTAAATAATGAGAATTTCTAGCCTGCATCGACTCAAGCGCTACTGTAAAAAAGAAATAGCACTGAAAGCTATATTGCATAGAAATATTTTGCCAGAAAGCAATTAAATCTATTCTGTAAGCCTGTCGATCGCCAAATTTAGCGTGTCCAACGCACCCAGCCCCGAATATTCGATCGGCAAAGCAGGGGTTATTGTACGGTTAGAAAACAAATAAACAATCGGGCATCTAATGTTCACCTGTGATGCCTCATGCAATTGCAATGGGGTGTCGGTTCGCTGAGGTATGTTAGCTTTCATGGAGCCAATCCCCCTTCCTTCGTACATTCATTATGAATTGCTACTTCAATTGTTAGAACGCAAAACGATGTTTGCTGTCAGTCCACAATCGCCGCAGCAGCAACAAGTGCACCAACTTATTATTACACTGCGTAAAGCCCTTGCCATTCAAAAGCAATTAGAACAAAGCTGCGAGCGATCAAACTTAGCGGTAGAACATCGCTGGTCTCTAAATGAAATTAACCACAAGGGAGTTAAAAGTTAAAAAAGTTAGAGTAGCGACGAGACGTATCGTATTTGATTTATTCTATATAACTCCCACAGAAAAACTTAGGACAATATTATGGACAACAAATTAATGCTGATGATTCCCGGCCCGACACCGGTGCCTGAAGCGGCATTGTTAGCGATGGCAAAACACCCGATGGGCCACCGCAGCAAGGAATTTGACGCGATTTTTGCAGAATGTACCGAAAACCTCAAATGGCTGCACCAAACAAAAAGTGACGTGCTGAGTTTAACGGTTTCTGGTACCGGGGCGATGGAAGCTGGGATAATTAATTTCTTGAGTGCGGGCGATCGAGTTTTAGTCGGCACTAACGGCAAATTTGGTGAACGTTGGGCTGAAGTCGCCGAAGCTTACGGTTTAAACGCCGAAATTATTAAAGCCGAGTGGGGCCAACCTTTAGACCCCGAACACTTCCGCGAAAAACTCGAAGCAGATACAGAGAAGCAAATCAAAGCTGTCATCATCACCCACTCGGAAACCTCCACGGGCGTCCTCAACGACCTCGAAACCATCAACCGCCACGTTAAGGCCCACGGTGAAGCTTTAATTATGGTCGATGCTGTCACTAGCTTAGGCGCTGTCAATATTCCGATGGACGCTTGGGGCATCGATGTCATTGCTTCCGGTTCTCAGAAAGCTTACATGATTCCTCCAGGTTTGGGTTTTGTGGCCGTCAGTCCCAAAGCTTGGGAAGCTTACAAAACTGCGAAACTGCCCCGCTATTATTTGGATTTAGGCAAATATAGCAAAGACGCTGCCAAAAATACCACTCCTTTTACTCCCCCTGTCAATATGTTTTTTGCCCTGCAAGCATCGCTGCAGATGATGAAAACAGAAGGGTTGGAAAATGTTTTCGCGCGGCACAAACGGTTGATGACCACTACTCGCGCTGCTGTAAAAGCTTTAGGTTTGCCGTTGTTTGCTGCTGACGATGCCGCCAGCCCTGCGATTACTTCGGTTATGCCGCCAGCATCCGTAGATGCTCAAAAAGTGCGGACTTTGATGAGAAAAAGATTTGACATTGCTCTCGCCGACGGACAAGACCATTTGAAAGGTAAAATCTTCCGAATCGGCCATTTAGGCTTTGTGTCCGATCGCGATATTCTAGCAGCAATTTCCTCTTTAGAAGTCGTGTTGCGAGAATTGGGCCATGAAGGCTACACTCCTGGTGCCGGCGTTGCCGCTGCTGCCAAATTCTTGGCTGAATCCTAATCTTAGTTGTAAAAGGATTTTAGATTTTGGATTTTCTCTAAAATCTAAAATCCTTTTAATATGCTTCGGATAACCAATCAAAGATTTTATCCAACTGTTCGAGAGTGACTAAACCGTATTGCCACAGAACCATCGGCAAGGAATCCGGGTCTTTATCGCGCTGGCGCTGTTTGTCACCGCCACGACGTTCGGCGACAGCAATTGACGCGGGAGAAATTGCCAAATCTTCTTGTAAAAATCGAATTAATCGAGTGTATGTAGCGGGTGCCATGTGATTTCACCTCTAAGTATAGGACACCATTTTCTGATGTGAACCTGATGTTTTGGATGAGTAATAAGCCAGTTTTAAATTTGTCTTGTTACCGTAGATAGCTGTTAAAACAGTATTAGCGGTTAAACTGCCAAACGTAATGCTGAGTGCGAGCGCACAAGCTAACCTTTCCCAAAAAGTGAAAGGTTTTGCAATTTTGATGATTTCTGCCCGATCGACTGGTAATTGCGATCGAACCTAAACTGAATACCTCGGCATCTTTGCAGCGCGAATCAGAATAAATTCTGCTACCTAAAACTACTAAACCAGGTTCAGAGTTTAACTTCATCTGCCGAAATGCAGAATCCGCAAATCTACTTCGGCAAAATTAGTTAGATATTTCGATCAAACCCGAAACTGCTACCAGAAGTTAAGTTTGCCAATTACCGCCAATTAACTTGGCTCGTAGCATATTACTTTAGATAGGTTTAGTAGATTTAGCTCGATCGCCAGAACTTCCAGAGAATTTCTTTTCGTGTTGCTACACCTTGAGGCTGAGTATCGTCTCTCAGGATTGGTAACGAGTCGCTGACTCGTCTCATACCTGCGACCAAGAATCTACAGCTTCCGGAAACAAGCTCAAGTCCTGACTGACTGAGATCGACATCGTAGCAAATCTTTGGGTGTTTGTACTGAATCTTACATTAATATCTTAACAAATTTAATCAATTTTTGTAAAGTTTCTAAATTTTATCCGGTATTCCGAAGGCAGGGGGATCTCTGGGCGATGGAAAGCGGGGGATTGTGTCTGTCTGCAGGTTTTACTGAAAGAGTCCGAAGTTTTACTGGAAAAACTCGATTTCAATACGATCGCCCTTTTTGACACCGAGTTCAGCAGCTCGCCCGCCCCGGAGTTCAATAACTTGATCGACAGCAGTATCGGGCCCGTAGGTAGGACAAGGATCAGCAGTACAAGGAGGTGCAGAAACTTCGATCGCCTCAACCACCCCATCCCGCAGAAAAATCATATCCAGAGAAATCTTGCAATTTTTCATCCAAAAATTGACCCCTCGCGCCGGTTTAAACTCAAACAGCATTCCTCTGTCATCCGGCAAAGAAGTTCTGTACATTAAACCCATAGCCTGTTGTTCCGGTGTTTTCGCCACTTCGAGTTCGATTGGGCGATCGCCTATCCGAGCTCTAGCAGAAACAGGCAGCACTTGACCCGATGTTTTCGCCGTCGGAGACCGATCCGCCAAAATACCAGTAGCACCAGCATTCGCGATCGGTAAAGTCGGCGAACATCCCAGCAAAAATATACTTACTCCAATACCGAGCAAATTAGTTAAATAATTCATATTGATTTTAGATTTTAGATTTTAGATTGGGAATTGTTGACTGTTGACTGTTGACTGTTAACTGTTAACTGCGTTGAGTGATGACAACTGACGACTGACAACTGTCAACAGACTGCTTCAAGCTTCCCGCATCACATAGCCAACACCGCGTACCGTCTGAATCAAACGCTTTTCGCCCTCATCTTCTATCTTGAGGCGCAGATAGCGGATGTACACCTCAATCACATTCGACTCGCCCAAAAAGTCGTAACCCCAAACATTTTCCAGAATTTGTTCCCGAGTCAAAACCTCGCGGGGATGTTCCATCAAATACTTTAGCAGCTCAAATTCCTTCATCGTCAGGTCGATCGCCCGTCCATTGCGTAGGGCCCGCCTAGAGGCCAAATCCAAAACTAAATCGCCAAACCTCAATTGTTCGTTGCTGCTGTTATCCGGCTGCAAATACAAGCGCACCAACTGCAAAAACTCCTCAGTGCGGTAAGGTTTAAGAAAATAATCATCCGCCCCAGCTTCCAGACAAGCTACGCGATCGTCAACTGTATCACGACCGACCAATAGCAGCACCGGCACCCGATTGCCAATACTTCTGAGGTAAGAACACAGTGATAGCCCCGACTCAGCGCCAAGTATCCGGTCAATTACAATCAAAGCAGGCTGCAATTCATGAGCTAAATTTTGGCCGGTGGCGGTGTTAGAAGCTACTACGGGTTCATAGCCGGAGGATTTTAAGTCTAGACTCAAGTGTCCGGCGAGAACTTCGTCTGTTTCAACTAGCAGGACACAGGGATTGCGATCGAGAGTAATTGCTGCCATTGAATTGACCAGTGGAGACCATAACTGTTCTAGCACGTCTTAAGGAAGAGAGGGAGAGGGGGAGAGAGGGAGAGGGGGAAAGTGAGAGAATGGGAGAATTACCAATTACCAATTAAGCTATTTGGCATTTAAATTGAAGCTTGCTCGCCCCGGGCTATCCTGCCCGCCCCACAAGAGTTTAAGTAAAAAGTAGCTTACAAATTAAATGCGCTACAGCTTACCAATTACCAAATTGAATAATTTATGACCATCATCGTATTCGGCAGTATCAACATCGACCTAGCAGCAAAAACTCCCCGGTTGCCACAGCCAGGGGAAACAATCATCGGTAGCAATTTTTTCACGGCAGGCGGCGGCAAAGGAGCAAATCAAGCCGTCGCCGCCGCCCGTCTCGGCACTTCCACCCACATCATCGGTCGCGTCGGCAACGATAAGTTTGCTGAAGAATTATTGACAAATCTACAATCTTATGGTGTAAATACACACAATGTATTAATAGACCAAAACACTCATTCAGGAGTGGCAATTATCGCCGTAGACGAGACAGGTCAAAATAATATTATTGTGATTCCGGGCGCGAACAATAATGTCGGTGAAGCAGATATAGAACATCTCCAAAAACTGTTAGCAGCAGCTACATCTTTGCTGTTACAGTTAGAAATCCCCCTGGAAATTGTCCAAAAAGCTGCGAAAATTGCTCATCAAGCGGGGGTGCGAGTTATTCTCGATCCAGCACCGGCTAGGGCGGATTTGCCGATCGAACTTTATCCGCTAATTAACATTATCACGCCGAATGAAGTGGAAGCGGGCCAGTTAGTCGGTTTTCGGGTGAATGACACGGAAACAGCGATTGTAGCTGCCAAACACTTGCAGCAGCGCGGGGTCAAGAATGTTATTGTCAAATTGGGCGATCGCGGGGCTGTTGCTGTTACGGCGGATGAAACCTTTTTTGTACCGGCTTTTGCTGTGGAGGCGATCGACACTGTGGCTGCTGGCGATGCTTTTAACGGCGGGTTGGCCTCCGCATTAGATGCCGGTCTGTCCTTGTCAGAGGCGGTGCGGTGGGGCGCAGCAGCGGGCGCTCTGTGCACAACTAAAGTGGGTGCTCAAGGTGCTATGCCCGATCGGGCAACCTTTGATAAATTTTTGCAGAATTTAATTTGAATTTATGAGAAGGAGTCAGAAGACAGAATTCCCGACGCATGAAGTCAGGGGTTTCGGTAAGGAAATATTTTGGGAGCGTGTCACTTTTGCGATGAGTATAAATACTCATGAACCCCACCATGACTTTTTTACCGATCATCAGTATAAT
>NZ_JAUBPR010000185.1:0-9277 GCF_036700845.1 Microcoleus sp. S13_C5 | reverse complement strand
GAGCAAATTAGTTCGTTGTCATCTTACAATTTTATTCTTGAAGCCCTATTCTATGCAGCTTCATATTAAATTGGTATTACATGAAATGTCCAAGATGCGAATCTGACCAAGTTCGTAAAAACGGCCGTCCCAACGGTCGCCAGCGGTATCTTTGCAAAGCTTGCCGCAAACAATTCTTTGAGCCCGCCGGCCCGAAGTCTTTCAGTCGCAAATGCACGGAAACACGGTTAAGCGAAGCTATCCCGCAAGGAATCGAGTCTGCAATCACCACAGAGTCCGGCGGGATTGCGATTTTGCTGTTAGATGCGGAAAATCTGAAACTTAAGGTTAATACAGAACAATTTTTAGCCAGTTTGTGCGACTATCCCCTGCAAGTTAAAATTGCTTTTGCTAACTGGAAAAACCCAAGTATCGGCAAGTTGGACGCTGAACTTTACGATCACGGTTATGAACTGATTCACGTTCCGGGCGGTGCTAATAGTGCTGATGGTAAAATGATTGCTTTTGGCGCGGCTATTTTATATCGATATCGGGATGTACGACAAGTTTTTGTCTGTTCTTCGGACGGTTTGTTAAATCATCTTTGCAATCAGTTGCGAAATCAGGGATTGACTGTGTTTCGGGTGCGTCGGCAAAATTCAGTTTTGTCTGTAGAAAACTGCGAGAATGGTGAGAGCAAGCACTATTCTTGCGAAAGGGAAGAGGAAATCCCTAGTTTTGCAGAATTGGCTAATCAAGTTGCAGAGTTGTTGAAGGCTGAACACAAATCTATTGATGAGCGAATCGCTCGTTTTTCTACTGTAGCTGAGCTTTTTCAAGAGCGCCGGACTGTTCTTTTTCCTTCTACAACTTCCAATGCAGCAGCACTGTCGGAGTCAGCAGAAGACAAAATTTCTTCAGGGACTAAAGATTGTGTAACTCCTCTTGTCGTGGATCTAGATATTGAATCCCAAAAAGTTCCCGAAACCAAGCCAGTCAACTCAATTGAAATTCATTCGCTGGATGCTTTAGAAAAAATACTTGTAGCAATGATTGCGAAAGCGATAGTTGATTTAAAACAAAATACTATCCCTGTCACAAAAATTAAGAAACAATTTTATACTGAATATCAGTGTCCTGCGGATTTACTTGTGAAAAAATTTTTGCCTGATTCTAGTCTAATTAATTTTTTTAAATCGCGTCCGTCTGTTTTCAAAATGGAATTGCTCGGTAACGAACATCAAGTGGCGATCGCTCCAAAAGCAGCAGCAGCTTCAAAAACAGAGTCCTCAGCCGCTCTGGAATCATCTATAGCAAATATTGTACTGGCATTAACTGCTAAATCTCCAGGGAATTATATTGGCATTAACCAGGTAGCCACCGAATTTCACAAGCAATACGGTCAACCAATTACTAAAAAGCTGCAATCGCTGCATTTGGGTAGCAATTTTCACGATTTTTTGCAGTCATGCCAAAAATTTAAAGTTCAGAAAAAGGGTAAGGAGCATCAAGTGGCGATCGCACAGTCAGCTCCCTGACTTATTTAATAAATCATGTTTTCGAGTCTTCCGTCTGAAAATTTAATCTATTTTTAACCGAAATTTAAGACAAGCTTATTCTTTTATTATTTAATCTATTTTTAACCAAAATTTAAAACAACCTTATTCTTTTATATCCCTTTCCTTGGGGGTTTCAGTCTATTCTATGGAGGAGATTTGCAAAGCCGGTTATTAAGGGAGAGGAGGAATATGAATTTTTTCACAGGACGTTGGCGACGTAGTTTTATAGTGACACTAGCAGCAGCAGCATTTTCGCTGACTTTGATTAGTTCCGCTGTAGCAGCCGTCACACTAAACGGTACGGGAGCAACTTTCCCTAAACCTCTTTACGATCGCTACTTCTCTCAGATGAGAAGTGCAAATCAAATTACTGTAAACTACGAAGGAACTGGTAGCGGTGCTGGCATCAAAGCATTAATTGCAGGCACTGTTGACTTCGCAGGCAGCGACGCGCTGATGACTGCTGCACAAATAGCTGAGGTAAAGCGCGGCGTCATGGCGGTTCCAACTGCTGGCGGCGCTGTTGCAGTTGTCTACAACTTGCCCGGAGTGACCAATCTGAGGCTAAATAACGATGCCATGAACGGCATCTTTGAAGGCAAGATTACTCGCTGGAATGATGCGAAAATAGCCGGAATTTCTGGACAAGCTAAAAACTTGCCAAATACTCCCATTCGAGTAGCTGTACGGGCAGATAGCAGCGGTACAACCTTTATTTTTGCTAACCACTTGCAGGCGACTGGTAGCAGTATCAAAGCTGCCGCTCAGCCGAGTTGGCCAGGAAGCCCTGTCAGTGGTCAAGGAAACCCCGGCGTAGCTGCTTTGGTGAAGAATACAGCGGGTGCGATCGGCTACGTTCAAGATACTTATGCTCGGCAAAACAATCTCCAAACAGCATTTATTCAAAATAAAGCTGGTCGGTTTGTAGATCCTAGCTTGGCTGAAGCAGAGAAAGCTTTAGCAGGGGAAACATTCCCAGCAGACTTCCGCTTAGTAGAAGGCAATCCTAACGACGGTTATCCGATTGTTGGTTTGACTTGGCTGTTAATCTACAAACAGTACCCTGCTGCGAAAGCAGATGCTATTAAAAAGATCGTTAATTGGGTGATGACTACGGGTCAAGGTATCAACAAACAGCTAGAGTTTACTACAATTCCTTCAGCTACAGCTCAAAAGGTGGTTCAAACAGTTAATCAGACTGTGGTTGCCAGAGGTTAATTCCGGCGATCGCACGGGGTTAGGAGTTGACGAGTTAAATCGATGACTCAAAATTCATAAACTATCAGGTTAATGTGCGCTAAATTTACTGTGTAAGGTACGCAGTGCGTACCTTGCACAACAGGTGCGTAGCGCAGCCAGAGCATTAAAATCACTCTTCTTCTAAGCAAATATTTCACTTTTTACGCACTAATTCCGGTATGACTAATATTTCAAAAAAACCGAAGAGATTGACTCGGAAACCGACAGAAATAAACACAGAAGTAGATTTGACAGATACTGCTGGTGAAGGTCTATGGATGGAGTCAGGATTTACACTATTGGTATGGGGTTTTGCCCTAGCGACAGCGGGTACGCTGTTTTGGATGAGTGCGGTAATTTTTAAAGATGCTTGGCCTGCTATTAGCCAATTTGGACTCTCATTCTTGTGGAATCCCAAGTGGGATATCGGCGAGTTGCAGTTTGGGGCTTGGCCGTTTATTTACGGTACTGTAATTAGTTCTGCGATCGGCATAATCATCGCACTTCCTTTAGGGCTGTCAGTAGCTATAGTTACTAGCGAGAACTTCTTACCCGTTTGGGTGCGATCGCCCTTGGGATTCATGGTTGAATTAATCGCGGCTATTCCCAGCGTGATAGTGGGGCTGTGGGGAATCTTTGTTTTGATTCCCTTTTTGTTGCCATTGCAGCAGTCATTGTTCGATAATTTCAGTTGGTTTCCCCTGTTCAGCAGCGAGCCTTTAGGCCCGGGAATGCTGCCGGCTGGAATACTGCTATCAATTATGATTTTGCCAACAGTAGCCGCCATCAGCCGCGATGTATTGATGTCAGTTCCAGTAGATTTGCGAAGTGCTTCCATGTCCCTCGGTGCCACCCGCTGGGAAACGATATTCAAGCTGTTATTACCAGCAGCTAGTTCAGGGATTATCGGCGCCACCATATTAGCATTGGGACGCGCATTAGGCGAAACAATGGCAGTCACAATGGTAATTGGCAACTCGATTCAAATTAACCCATCCCTGCTCGCTCCCAGCTACTCAATTCCTGCTGTTTTAGCAAGTCAATTTAGAGAAGCTCTCGAACCGCTGCACATCGGCGCTTTGATGTATTTAGCCTTAATTTTATTTGTGATCACTTTGTTTGTAAATGCGATCGCAGTATTGTTAGTTCAGCTAATTGGGGCCAAGGGAGCTAAAAATTAATATCATCGAAATAAATTTTGTCACAAGCCGCGCCGCCGGACTTATGCGGTGGCTCAATCTAAAATCTAAAATCTAAAATCGCATGACTAAAGCACAAAATTCAAACAATATTCTGGATGCCGAAATCAACAACCCCCTGTCGCTAAGCCGAACTTTTTTCAGCCGGGGAATGACAGTTATCGCTTTCGCTATGACAGCTCTAGCCCTGCTCCCTTTGTTTGCTATTTTATACAAAATTCTGGGGGAAGGACTCACACATTTGAGCTGGGAAGTGCTAGTGTCTCTACCAGCACCCGTAGGAGTTGAAGACCAGCCCAACGGCTTTGCCAATGCGATTCTCGGCACTGCTTTAATGGTAGGAATTGCTACAGTAATCAGCGTCCCCATAGGCGTAATGACGGGAATTTTTGTGTCTGAGTTTGGTAGAGAAAACAAAGCGATCGCCAATAGCATTCGCTTTATCACCGTCATTCTCAGCAGCGTTCCCTCGATCGTAGTTGGCGTCTTTTCCTACGCCCTAATTGTCGTTACCACCAAAGCATTTTCATCCTTAGCCGGCGGTTTTGCCCTCGGCATCATCATGCTTCCAGTTGTTGCTCTGACAACAGAACAAGCATTAAAATTAGTGCCTACTTCTTACCGCCTCGCTTCTGCTGGTTTGGGATGCGGACGCTTTCAAACTATGTTTCGCATTATCATACCCTCAGCACTTCCAACTATTACCACAGGTATTTTACTCGCCGCTTCCCGGGCCGCCGGCGAAACCGCCCCGTTGATTGTAACGGCTTTGTCGAGTCAATTTTGGCCTCCTTTAGTTGATAAATTGGGCGAGATAATGCAGTCCCCCATAGGTGCAGAAACAATCTCAAAACTCAAAGAAATTCCCGAAACACTGCTGACTCCGACTCCTTCTATGTCAGTATTAATATATAGCTACGCCAGCTCTCCTTACAAAGAGCAGAACGAATTGGCGTGGACTGCTGCCTCTGTGCTTTTGGGCATGGTTTTGATTGCTAGCGTCGCATCCCGTACAGTAACTCGGAAACGCTTGCAAAACCGATAAATCAATAAATAAAGTGCATCTCTACGTCAAATATTAACAATATAACCAGGCAAATAATGAAACCTAAAGCTAACTTGAAATCCGAAGACTATACACATCAATTCCTAGAAGATGCCACCCCGGAAATTGACCCCAATGCAATGCCAGCACTGCGGGTTCAGGACTTAAGTTTTTATTACGGAACTCACAAAGTCTTAGAAAATTTATCGATGAATATCCCTCACCCGCAAATTACGGCGATTATTGGCCCTTCAGGTTGCGGCAAATCTACCTTTCTCAAAGCTCTCAACCGGATTGGTGAATTGGAGGGAAAGGTTCAAATAAAAGGAAGAGTAGAGTTTTTTGGACAGGATATTTACAGCCCAAAAGTAAACATTAATAGTTTGCGCCGCCAAATTGGGATGGTGTTTCAAAGACCAAATCCTTTTCCGCTGAGCATCTACGATAATATTGCATACGGGGTGAGAATTTTTGGTCGCAAAAGCAAAGCAGAATTAGATGAAATTGTGGAATCTGCGCTTAAAAGTGCGGCGCTTTGGAATGAAGTAAAAGACGATTTGAAGAAATCGGCTCAGGGGATTTCAGGGGGACAGCAGCAGCGACTTTGTATTGCTCGCGCTTTGGCTGTGAAGCCGAAAATTTTGCTGATGGATGAACCTTGTTCTGCTCTTGATCCGATTTCAACGATGAAGATTGAGGAGTTATTTCAGACTCTGCGGCAGCAGTTAACTGTTGTGATTGTGACGCACAATATGCAGCAGGCTGCTCGCGTTTCTGATTACACGGCATTTTTTAATACTGATGAAAGTCGCATCGGCCGCATGGTTGAATTTGGGCCGACAAGTAAGATTTTTACTTCTGCGGGCAATTCGAGTACGAGAGATTACATTCAAGGCCGTTTCGGTTAATACTTACCAAAAAATTGGGTCTAAAGCCCCGTCCTTCTAGGACGACTTTTTATTGTTGGTCGTGATAATATTGTAATGTGGCTAGGGTATTCAACCACATTAAAAACCCAGTCGCCTGAAGGCAACGCACCTTGAAAACTGAAGTTATGGGGTTCCGCGCAGAAAAGCTTGTGCGGGTAAAAACTTCGAGCAACAAGTACCAGAGAAACCAGTATTTTGGGTTTTGAATTGTACCGTGGGGCACACGGGAACAAGACTCTGCAATGAGTCGAAAGCTTGAGGACAGAACCATCTCTGGTAAGTACAGGAAGCTGTACTTATTAAGTGGACTGAATGATACAAGAATCTCTGCCCTTCTAGGGCGGAGAGTTGTCAAATCTTGAACCTCTTTCAGAACAGGCAAGATGCCTGTTCCACAACAGACAAATATTTTTGTGGAGCAGGCATCTTGCCTGCTATAGTTATGTTTTCAGAACAGGCAAGATGCCTGTTCCACAACAGACAAATATTTTTGTGCAGGCATCTTGCCTGCTATGTTTATGTCTTCAACACTGCTGAAGCGAGAGTTGGGTATTTTCGGCGCTACTCTGATGGGCCTGGGATCGATTGTTGGCACTGGGGTATTTGTCAGTATCGGCATTGCTGCGGAAGTTGCTGGCCCGGGAGTGATTTTGGCTGTAGGTATTGCAGCTTTTGTTGCGGTTTGCAATGGCCTTAACAGCGCTCAATTAGCGGCAAATCATCCTGTTAGCGGCGGTACTTATGAATATGGCTACAAATATCTCAATCCTTGGCTGGGTTTTACAGCAGGCTGGATGTTTTTGTTGGCGAAAACGGCTTCTGCAGCTACTGCTGCTTTAGGTTTTGCGGGGTATTTTTTAAATGCAGTTGGTGTAGCCGATCGCACTTACCTGATCCTAACAGCTTTAGGATCCGTCGCCGCCCTCACTTTAATTGTATTGACGGGAATTAGGCGATCGAATATTGCCAATACAGTCACAGTCTCAGTTACACTTCTATCCTTAGCGGTGTTTGTTGCTGTCGGTTTGCCAGAGGTAAGGTGGTCCATGCCCGCGCTACAGAATGATAGCTCGATCGGCTCCATCCTGCAGGCCACCGCCCTGATGTTTGTCGCTTATAGCGGTTACGCCCGCATCACCACAATGAGCGAGGAAGTGCGGGAACCGAGGGAAACCATTCCCAAAGCCATAATTTTAACTTTGGCCCTGACAATGCTGCTTTACGTGGCGGTAGCAATAGTTGTCGCGGGCGCGGGGGAACCCGATAAATTGTCTTTACAAACAGGCGGCACGACTGCACCCCTGGAAGTCATCGCCCGCAGTTTCCCAATTCCAGGAGTTTCTAAACTGCTAGCCGTCGGTGCAATTACCGCTATGTTGGGAGTTTTGCTGAACTTAATTTTAGGGCTGTCGCGCGTCTGGCTGGCGATGGGGCGGCGTCTGGATATGCCAAGAGTCTTGGCGCGGCTGAATCCAGAGGGGACAACTCCCTACGTGGCTGTGGTGGTTGTCGAAGTTACGATCGCACTTTTAATCCTCGTCGGCGATGTCAAAACAACTTGGTCATTTAGCGCTTTTAGTGTTTTGATATATTACGCTATCACCAACCTCGCCGCGCTGCAACTTTCCCCTGCCGAAAGGCTTTATCCGCAGTGGTTGGCTTGGGTGGGTTTGGGGAATTGTCTGTTTCTGGCTTTCTGGGTGGAGAGGCAAATTTGGCTGACAGGATTGGCATTAATTGTCGCCGGTTTAATTTGGCGGGCGATCGTCCGACTCCCGGCGAAAAACTAGAATTGTGATAAATTGAAACAGCATTCCGCATTGTAGAGGGCCATGCCCGATCCAACCCCCTTGCTGGCGACTCAAGAATCTCTCGCATTCAGCGCCATCAGTCGCTATATCGCTCAAACGCTAATTACCATTCAGGAACAGCATCCCGAATGGATAACTGAAAAATATAGGAAAACCCCCTGGGCAAAACCTGATTTTCAGTCAGTTTTGATTGGAAAATTGACAAAAAGTTTCAGAGTAACCAGCGATACAGATTCCCTGCTGCTGACTGCGAAAAAATATCTACAAATTCTGCTAGTTCCAGAATTCGTTAATTCACCTCAATTCAGCAAATTATTTGCCCAAATTCAGCAGCTAGCCCAATCTCAAACAGCACCCGCTAAATCACAAAACTCAGTTTCGTCAAAGCCTCCCACTCCCACCACCCCTCAAACAAATTCGCTTCCTGTCGGCATTGCTATCTTGCTGCTAGATGTCGAAAACTTGCAACTCACCATCGAAACCGAAAAATTTTTAGAGGGAATTTGCCACTATCCCATCCAAATCAAAGTTGCCTTTGCCAACTGGCGCAGCATGGGCAAGAAAGATGCCGAATTTCACCAGCGGGGCTATCAACTAATTCACGTCCCCCCCGGCAAAGACAGCGCCGACTTAAAAATGGCTACAGTCGGCGCCTCGATTTTCGTACATTATCCCACAGCCAAAGAAATTTTTGTCTGTTCGTCCGATCGCGCCCTCACTCACCTCAGCAATACACTGCAAGCCCACGGATTAACCGTATTTCAAGTCCGCAAACAAATAGATAAAATCATAGTTTTAAACAGCAAAACCGGACAAGTGGAAACCCATTCCCTCGTAACCACACCAGAAATTACACCCCTAGAACAATTAGTTATTCAACTAAAAGAATTAATCAAAAAAGAGCAAAAACGCACCTCAACTCAGTGGATCAAACTTTCTACTGTTTCAGCTTTATTTAGGGAAAATTACGGCTTAGTCCTCAATCAAGTTGTTGCCCATCATTTGCTCGGCACTAAAACCAGGGATATCTTTCTCAAATATCCCACCGATTTTGCCCTCCACAAACCCTCAGAAACTTCTCAAACTTATGTCACTCTTTTTGAAGTCAAACTGTCGCCCCCACCGCCAATACTTAACCAAGAAAATCTGAATAACCACCAGGCAGCACCTGCAAGTTTGACAGATATTAATTCTCTGGAAGACTTGGAAAGAGCTCTTGTCAAAATCGTTGGCGACTTAACCGGCAACTCTCCTGAAAATTCTGTATTTCTCTCCAATGTGGGCAGCGAATTTCACAGACAATACGGCAAACAAATCACCCAAATAATTAAAGATTTTAATCTCGGTAGAAAATTTACTAAATTTTTGCAATCCTGCGCTTCTCTCCAGCTAAAAAAAGCCGAAAAAGGCTGGCAAGTTTCTCTCAATTAATGAAAAATGGCTCTCCTGAGTTTATGGTGTAAAATAGCTCAACCAATACAGTTAGAGTAATGAGCTTTCATTTAGACTATTTATT
>NZ_JAUBPR010000184.1:0-9286 GCF_036700845.1 Microcoleus sp. S13_C5 | reverse complement strand
CAAGGTTTTCTACATTTTGTATAGTAGACTCTTGACCAATTGCCGATATATTATATAGACTAGACTCTGTTTGGGTCATTGTAAGGATGTGGCCCAGACATCCCTTTTGAAAAAATCCTAAGTTTTCTTAAATAAATTCAAAAAAACCTATAAACTGACGGTGTATTAATTTTGTTTGGGCTCTGGAATCCGTAAGGATGCTGGGCTCTTTTTTTTGTATTAATTTTGTTTGGTTCCAGAGCTTTGACATAGAAATAAGACTAAAGCAAAAATCAATCAAATCCATTTTTTGGCAGGGTTAAAAAGTTTTGTTAAGACTTTTAGCCAAAATGCAGACTTATGATATGTCGGGAACGTAAACTGAACCCTCAGTCGCTTTGAGCGGAATTCCCCTGTCCCACCCGTAGCCACCTCCCTTGCGCGCTATTGTTGCTTCTCTCTTGAAAAGGTCAGCCGTTGCCAACTTGAAATTCCTAAACTGAATCGCTACGTTCTTGTTCTTAAACTCCAGAATCGCTGCCCTCCCCAGTAAGTCAAGGACATTAGACTTGTGTCCCCTTTTTGCAAGCTTTGCCCAGCGCTTTGTCTCTTCTTGGGTTAGAACTTCACCTCTGAGTGTTTTGGCTTTTAACTTGAGAGCAGCATCAGCGACGCGACCTCCGCCGGTGATATAACCGAATGTTGCCTCAATATGCCAATTGTTTTTTTCCATAACTGCCGCCCTGAACAAATAGAGAGCAGTGGCTTCATATACCGAAGCCTCATGGTTGACCACTTCCTGAAAGCTGTCAGCTAGGGATGGTGCTAAAACTTGGCACAGCTTCCACAAAGCATCTAAGTAGTAGACATTGAGCCACACCCATTCATGAATATCGCGCGGGATAGCTTTACTTTTTAGAGCCGGAAGTAGCGGGTCAGCCCAGCCGTTGCAGTAAGCTGTCCAGCAATCGGATATCAGATTCTGGATTTTTTGTAGCCCTACAAAATAATCGCGCTGGGCGTCGGTGGAACACTTGGGCAACAGGCAATGCGGACACGGGTACTGAGTCACATAGAAAATTGCTTGTTCGGTTGGCGTGAGGTTGTCGGGCATCTCTAACATTTTGAAAAAATTCTCTCTAAATCTTGGACAGATTTTGCCTTGAAAATTGCTCGTTTTTCCTTAGCTGTTCTCTACGACGTGGCTATTAATAGCCACGAGTGAGTTTTTGGCGGGAAACGCAGACAGAGAGCGGGTTTCAGAAAAAGCTATTTTTGAGGCTATTGAGGGCGATTTTTGTCCGAAATTTCGGATAGAATTTGGCTCCAAAATCCCCCTGTTTCCCTAGCCAGTCTCTACGACTTCGACCTTATACATCGACGAGTGAGTTTTTGGCGGGAAACGCAGACAGAGAGCGGGTTTCAGAAAAAGCTATTTTTGAGGCTATTTGCCGCTTTCTGACTAGACTTTTATGCTTGTTTTTGGGTGTGTACCGGGTGTCACCTAGCCCGGCACGAACTCGCGGCCGGGAGGCAGGCCCTAAGCCAGCCCCCTCCCGGCCCACGTTCTCATAGTTCCTGACCGCCAAATTTCTTGACCAATTCCTCAAGCTGCTTTTTACCTTCAGAGAACTTCCGCCCCTTCTTGCCGAGAATATTCTCAACAATCCAAGTCGTAGTTTTGCCCTCAACTTGCGCCGCTTCCACTTTCCACCAAAGTTCTAAATCACTAGACGAAATCACTATCGGGTCAGTAAATAGAGGATTTTTCAGTTCTTCCTCACTCTCAAGAGGTTCACCCTCCTGAACCAAGCGCATAAGAAGGATGCAGAATTCAATATCCTCTTGAGTCAGGGCAAACCATTCTCCAATCTCCCGTTGTTTAGAGAACTTATTGTGCAACTCCATTTCGCACAGATTGGCGTTGTGGACATAAGCGTGGTAGACGTATCGAATCTTGAGTGGGCTGCCTGTTTGCAACTCTTTAATCCTTCTCGCTACATCTCCCGCTCTGCCAATTTTGAATTTGTCTGTACCTACTGCCTGAACTAAATAAATGAACCCTGGTAAAGGTTGCGGTCGGAGTTTTAAAAACTTGGTTTGATGTACTGACATACTATTCCTCTCCATCAACGACACGATGATATTCAGCCTCAGCAGCCTTGTATTTTGCTCCGCCCCCTCTAGTCAGCCCCCAAATTTCATTGATGATTTTTAGCTTGCCCCACCCTTTTGCCTTGAGTTCGAGTATGCGTTCAGCGCGTTCATTTTCAGTGTTCACAGAAGGTTCAGCTAGTTGGCTTGAGTCTGAGTGTTCAGAGTGTTCATCATCATCAGAAGTCAGAGCCAGAGCGCGTTCGAGATGTTCGACAGGGTTTAAGATTTCTTCAGCTTCCTTCCGCCGTTGTTGCTCGGCTACATAGATCGAAGTGCTAAGCTCATCAACTACATCGGCATCAATAGCCCGCTCTTTCATTGCCTCAAATTCTTCCTCTTTGGCTAACTTCAAAGCACAGCGACGACCTTCAAAGCAGCAGGCGAAACCCGACACCAGGGCGATGCCTTGCATGAAATTGTGCAGGGGAATCTTGCGAGAGAAAACAAACGGCGGCAACAGCCAGAGGGTAACACCAGACAAGCTCAAAACAGATACTTTTAAGAGCGACACAGCATCACCCCCACACCAACCAAAGCACCGACTGTGCTGGCAATCAGCCGAAAACGGAATTGCAGTAAATTGATTTTTAGGATGGCAATAATTGCATCATCCAGAAGCCATGCAGCAGCAGAAAGTATTAGTTTCAGTGCAAACAGCGCTTGCACGAATTGGAGTAAATTAGGGTGCAGCGATGCCAGCCAACATAGAAGGCTGCTGGCAATCGCAGTGAGTAAAAAAGCATTCCCCAGTGCGATCGCCTTTATCATTGCTCAGTACCTCCTAGCAATTTTGCTTTGATGGTTTCAATTCTTGCAGCAGCTTTGTTTTCTGCATTCTCAAGTCCCACACCTAACCGGGCATAACCAGGGCGCAACCCGTGCAAGTGTTTAGCCAAGCCCACATCAGCTTTTTTCTTCGTGAATTCGTTGGTGGCCACTTCTTTTTCGTACCCCCGGTGCGCTTTGTGTACCTTTGCATCGGCTACTTCAATTGCTCCAAGCGACTTGTAGGCTTTTTTAGCGTGTCGGGCGTTTTCGGTTTTCTCCTTTGCTAAATCCTTCATGGCTTTCGCTTCTTCCTCTGTGAAGTAGCGCGGGGCATCCACTACGGGCGTGGTGCGGATGCTGGTAAAGTTGCCGGGATTGAGTGGCGTGATAACGCTGGCATCTGTGGGGGCGGTTAACTTGTCAGACTTGCTGCTGATGGCGTCGCTACTTTCGCCGCCGAATAGTCGGGTCATTGTTCCCATTATTTTTGCTCTCCCTTGTTGAAAATTTGGTGAATTTCGTCTTTTAGTGCGATCACTTCTTTCAAGCTTTGAATGATTTTGGCTGTCTGATCTAATGCGCCGTACTGCATGATGATTTGAGTGATCCGCTCTTGAGAGATTTCTGAATCTCTCAAGAAATCATGCAAAATGTGGCGGTAGGCTAAGTTGCCGGGAATTGTCCAGCCGTTCGCTTGCAGCCATCCCATATCAAGCGATTCATTGAGCGGATTAAATTGAGTCATTTTGCTCCTATTTGAATGTTGATGCGGACTGGTGGGAGTAAATTGAGTGGGTTGATTCGTGGCCAGAGGGATAAAAGGCACACAGCAAAGCCAACCGACGCCAAAGCGAGGGCGAAGGCTTGCCCCCAATCAATCCACTCAAAAAGGTTGATTGACTGATGCTGATTGACTGGTGCTGGTGTAATTTCTGCTGGTTTGCGATCGAACTCCAGACCGTGCGCTAGCAGCAACTTTTCCCACGTTGCCGTCGCTGTCAGCTTTCCGTGTTGCCGTGCTTGCTCGTTTGTGAGATTGCAGTCGTAAGCAAGTTTTTTTAAATGTTCGATTCGGCGGCGCGACCGCATCGGCTCAGCCATGTTTGACAAGCCTCAAATCTCCACGGATAACTAGATGTCCGTCAAAGCAGGGATAACTGGTAATCGGGCCTTCACCAGAAGTCCAATTAACTAGGTAAGCCCACTCTTGCTCGTGCGGATGCCAGGAAACTCCAACGACTTCACCAAATTCGACACACTCTTTGTCAAACTCATCGAGCCAGTGGTCAGAAACCTTGTCCCCGATAAGAAATTTGGGACGGGGAAGTTGAGCGAAAATTGCTGGTGAGAATACGAACCGGTACAGGCTGCTATTTGAGCGCTTTAGATTCTCGCGGCGCGCTAAATCCTTCCAATTGAATCGATGTCCAAATTTTCGGATACGAGATTGCGTAAAGAATTGCGATCGCCCTGGCAGCTCTTGCCAAGACGGCTGATTTTCAGACATGATAAGTTGCTCCTTGCCGGGGAAGTTCCGGTGGTAGGGGAAGTCGTCTCAAGGCTGAGTTAGTGGCTCAACTTTGGGGCGCATTTTATTTGTGTTGAGGCTTTGGCTATTCTTTTGCTCTCCAGAGGATGCTGGGCCGCTTTAACTGAACTGGAGAGGTTTAGAGTGTCAAAATCCTATTTCAAGATAGTAGCACTCTTTTTGTACTCGGTAGCACTCCGAAAGTTAAAATTAAGACACTGAAGCACAAAGAGTACAATGAGTATGACCAATAGCCAGTTACAACCATTAATGCCATCCAAGCTTCCCAGGATTGCTGTCTATTTGCCTCCAGAAATCAAAGTGGGGCTAGAAGTAGCGGCCAAAAATAACCGTAGAACTGTATCTAACATGGCCGCCTGGATTATTGAGCAATGGGTGATGGAAGCCAAGAAACGTGGCGAAACGTCTGAATCTGAGGATGAAGCAGAAGCATCGTAATGGGCGACAGCGGCATTCGGCGTTCCGGGTGTCGCTTTGTTTTGTCCGAAATTTCGGACACTTTGGGAAAGCCCCGAAGTTAATCGGGGCGGTAGCTTCCTAATTTCCTGGGATGTAGCTCAGGACTTCTCAATCATCGCTAAAATTGCCTCAACATCGGCGAGCGATGCGCTAGACTTTTTACCCTTGGCTTTCTTCAACTGGTTAAGCAGGTCGGCCGCTTCTGGTAAATCTTTGCTGGCAGTGGCTGATTTTTGTTTCAGGTCGGCAAGTTCTGCTTCAACTTCTTCCCGATCGGCGCGCTCTTGCTCAAGTTGCTCCGTCAGCTTCTCAATCTCGCGCTTTTTCGCTTCAAATCTATCCTCTAGCTCATCATAGTTAGCCGTGAGCATTGCGATTTGAAAGTGAGTATCGGCTAAGGCTTCCTCTGGGGTAAAGCCAAAAATCTTGGCATGAGCCAAAGCTTCCTCTGGAGTAGTGAGAGCATGGTCAAAGTTACATATATCATTCTGTAACCCGCCTTCTGTAGCCGTGGGTAACTCTTCAACATTACCCGCGTCGGACTTTCCCGGCAGTGCTTCCCGCAACGCTTCTAAGGATTCTTGCAGCGCTTGCACTTGCAATTCTAAAGCCGTCAATCTGTCACCGCTGCGAGTGTCTGTAACTTTCTCTGTAACTACTGACTCGCTTCTATCTGTAACCTCTGTAACTTTGTCTGTAACCCGTGACTGTGGTGGAGTATTTAGAGCCTCTGAAATCTCCTCAAGCTTTGCTGTGCTTAGTTCTGAAGACTTGCCGATATACTTTTTATGTAACTTCCCATTCTGCTTTCTGTAACCGTACCAGTAATCCCCGCCCTTACCTGCTTCCTTGCGGACTGTGTAGGGTTTGTTATCACTCACAGGCTCAAATCTGAAAGAGCCGATTGATTCTAGCCACGTCGCACCTTTGGGGGAGTCAAGCTCGAATACTTTGCCGCCGTCTACCTCTATCAAGCCGTGCATCACCGATGGAATTGTCATAAGTTACCTACCCGCTACCTATCGCTCTCTGTAACCAATATAAGTAACTTGTAGGTAACTGTCAAGGGTTACAGAAAAATAATTAATTTATTATTGACATTGGCACACAACCACAAAAGAAGTGGCACACATTCCCAGTGGTGACAATTTCAGGGGAGCGAGTAGAATCTCGGAATCTCGGGATTGAGGGATTGAGGGACTCTAGACGGCATCCCATCTCATCAAATTAGGAAATACCAGCATCTCTGCTACTTCCCCACTAGCTTGCTCGAATTGCACCCGGTAGCGCGTCCCCTCTTCACACCAGCCAACTACCGTAGCAGCTACCCATTTACCCCAGCGACTAACCCATCCCGTCAAATTTGCGATCGGTGTCGAGGTCGGAAGTTCTGGGGTTGCATCTACCCCTAAATTTATATCAAAAACAGGGGGAGGTGCAACCGCTTCTAATTCTTGCGCTGCAAGGGCTTCAGCCTCTTTTATGTCAGAGATTTTTTTTGCCTGTTTTTCGGCTGTGAACGCCGCTAGCTGATGCCAGTTTTCGGGTAAACTTGCCTCAGCCATAAATGAATATTCCCGGTGCTGCACTCCGTTCTGCTTTACGTTCTTGCCGATAAGTTTGCGACCGATAAGTTGTAGCAGTTTGTTCAGCCATTGAAGCGGCTTCATTTTTCCGGGATGTCCGAAAAGATTGGCGATCGCCTTTTTCTTGCACAGCTCCAAAAGTTCCAGCACTTCGGGACTTTCTTGAGTCCAAACTTTCCCCGGCTCCAAGAATTTCTCTAGACCCAGAGCTTTGAGCGCTTTAATTTTGAGCCAGCGAGTTGAGAAATCTCCCAAAAATTCTCGCTTGCCAGCCGAGAGCCGATGCTTCTGCAAAAATTCTGCATCCTCTGGGTTCTGGTAAATCCAGTCGGCATCAAGTTGAGACAAAAGTGATCGATCATCAAATCGGACACGCCGCACAAATCCCCAGTTCCACAAGTCAGAATTTTCGATTCCCGGTAGCCGCGCTTTGAGGAAAAATTTAATAGCTCTGCACCGATCGTCCCAAGTCGCTTTAAAGTTCAGCTTAATTTCTAAAGCTTCAGCAAGCTCGATGTCCGGCGCGTTGAAAATCTCCTGAGCCTCGATGTCTTTGCATTCTTCTTTAGCTATGGCGTGTCCGTCGTAGTCGCACTCAGCAGCCGTCACAGATTGCACAGAATAGCCGCCGGCCTCAAAAGCTTTGAGTAAATATTCCCGCAAGTGCGATCGTTCAAGTTCTGCTTTTGCTTGGAGCTTTGCCCACAGGATTGTGTGAGGATTCACAATTTGAGCCGCTAAATCCTCCCGTACCTTCTGCAACTGCGATTCATCCCCTACCAGCAATCGAGCTTCAGTGTCGCCAAGTTCTGCAAGGGCTTTGATAATGTCCGCTTCAAAGAGTCCCCCGGCGCTACGACTTGCCAGTCCGCGTTCAGGGCTCAAGATGATAATTCTTTCGGGATGCCGGACGCGACGCGACATCTGCACAGACTCGTCAACACCCACAACACCCACGAACCAACAGAACATATCAGAGAAATAGTCCCGAATACTAATGTCGATACCGCTTTCAGCCGTAGGAGTAAAAACTATCCAAGCAGCCTTGTATTTCTTGATCCAAGCGTCGGGGTTTTTGAGAAATTCTTTCATATCCTCAGTCGGCGCAGTCTTGGAAGTCAACAGAATTCCGGGCCCGTGCGATTCAGTTAATTGTCTGGCAAAAGCTTCAGCGTCCCGTAGCGAGTCTGTCGCAATTGCGGGGCAAGGGCTTTTGAGAATTTCAGCGCTCAACCATTTTTTGGACTTCTTGCCAGCATCGACAAAGAATATGGGGGGAGATTCACCCGTGAAAGTATTTTCTATTCTAGTGACTGGTTTGCCTGAAATTTCAGCAAAGTAATCAACAACGAGGTTAGATAGATTCCCGTCAGCTAGAACGATCCGATTGGCAAGCTTGCAAATAATCTCTAGACGATCAAGAGTTTCACATCGTTTGCCAAGCAACGTGCGAGACAGTATTAAATGCTTGAGCCCCGACACAGGCTCATCAATGATGATTGTTAAGCCCGGAAGACTCTCAGCAGCAGCCTCAAACATCTCGATCGGAAGTTTGAGCAAGGAATCCACGCAGAGACTCAGCCGTGCGTCGGGGTCTTTAATGTGTTGCCAGCCGTTGTGCTCGTCAAAGTGATAGCTCCCCCATTTCTCACACTGCTGCAGAAGCAAGCTGTTGCGGTAGCCAAGATTGATTTGCAGACCGCGTGCATCGCTGGCAACTTTCTCTCCGATCCAATAAGTTTTTCCCGTTCCGAGTCCCGATCGAACTGCGGTAATTTTGCCTGATTCTGGCGCGGGAAAATTAAATTTTTCTGAGTTGATTTTAATATCGGGACTAAACCTTCTAAATCTTTCCCACTTCTTAAGTTGCCAGTCCTCTGAGACATTCTGCGAAGCCTCAGAGATAACCGCGTCGATGTCGCCACCAGCAACCACAAAATCATCAGCACCTTTATCCGGCCCCGGCAACTGTGCAATTTTTGCGATCGCTGATTTGAACAGTTTCGCTGTGGTAGTGGCGGCCTTCCATTCTTGGCTCTCGGAGTAGTCACCAGGGCGGTAGTCAAACAGAATTGTTACTTCACGTCCCGCTGTGTCAAGCGCTTGGAGTTCCGATCGCAGTTCTCGCTCAAGTGTTCTCTGATATTTTGTGCCATCAGGTTTCTCTACCCAGTCCCCGCGCTTTGTGACTCTGTACCCGGTGTTGATGCCTGGTAAGGCAATGGCCGCATACGCGCGAGAAATCAGCGCGCAAGCTTTCTTTTCGCCCTCAATGATGATGACGGGACAATTGCTGGCAACTACCCAGTCCCAGAATTCGAGCGCTTCCCCTCTCAGTCCGATTGCGGGGAATTCTGGCATTGATAATTTGTGCTTTGCTGCGATCGATCGCCAGACACCGACAGTCACGAGCGGACAGAAAACTTCGAGCGGTTTGCCTTGTGGCTGAAAATACTTGCGGGGCCGTCCTTTCTTGTCAAAAGCCATCGGCGGGCCGGCTAGCTGTCGGAAGCGACCGTTACATATCCAGCCTATACTTTGTTCGCACTTTGTATAATTGCGCTTTGCTTGTGTGCTACCGTCACTTGTGTTTGTTGTGGGGTCGGTATCACGATGCAACAAGTCATAAACAGGTAAGCCGCTCGCAGGCTCGAAGCTTAAGCTAGCGATTTCAGGCAGGATGCCAGATTTTACTACGCAATCTTGGTAAACAAGGTTTTCTACATTTTGTATAGTAGACTCTTGACCAATTGCCGATATATTATATAGACTAGACTCTGTTTGGGTC
>NZ_JAUBPR010000183.1:0-9325 GCF_036700845.1 Microcoleus sp. S13_C5 | reverse complement strand
GCCGCCGCCAAAGCCGCCGCCGCCGCCGCCCACGCCGCCGCCGCCGCCCACGCCGCCGCCGCCAAAGTTGCCAGAGCCACCGCCGTAATTGCTGTTACCTCCATAAGCACCAACATTGTTAGTGCTACTTGCAAATAGCCCGCCGCCCCCAGTGCTGCCACCGTTGCCGAACATTCCGGCACCACCGGAACTAATAATTGCTCCTTGGCTACCATTACCGCCGAGCGCGCTGTTATTACTAAAAGTGACATTATTCACCGTCACGCTACCGCCATAAACGAACAAGCCGCCTCCCATGCCAGCGCCGCCGCCACCTTGAAGACTACTCCCTCCTTGGGCTTTGCTGTTAGTGACAGTCATGTTGGAGAAATTGACGGTACCAGACTTAACAAAGAAGGGGCGAAACTGGTTGCTACCGCTAACGCTTTTGTTGTTACCAATAAAACTGATATCGCTGTTAATTAGATTTTTCATCACCCCCGTTACTGTCACGTCGGTATTAAGGGTGATGGTGTCTGCACCAGCGTTGACGTTGGCTTGGCGAATTGCCCAAGAAAGACTGTTTGCAACTGTGCCATCTCCCGTGTCAGTGGTCACGGTGACATCAAAGTTAGCTAGTGTATATTCATAATCTTCCATCGCCTCTTGATTAAAAGGCACGGCGGCTTCTATTTTGCCAGTTGCTATTTCTAAATCCCAGTCGCCACCTAATGCTTGATTTCCGGTTAAGTCGTTAGAGGCTGCGACATCTGCCCCGGTGATTTCGCTCAATCGCTTGATAAAATTATTACCGATTTCTCCGGCGGCTACGTCGCAGCCATATAATAAGATGTCGCCATTTTTAGTGAGGGCATTTCCCCAGCGTTTTAGCTGAGTGTTGAAATTTTTTAGATCATTTCCATTCAGTACATCTGTACCGAGTTTGACACTGCCTTCGCTGCCGTGAGAAAGGATGTGTACGGCTTCAATATCTTTTTGATTGGTTAAGACGTTTGTAATTTGCTCAATCCCACTCAAATTTTCATTTAAAACGAAAATTTGAGCGGCGTCGGTGTTTTGAATCAGGCTTTGATAATCTTGTACAGAGGAGTCAACAAAAATGATTTGCTTAGTCATGGTTAATTTCCTATTAATTTTTGCTTAGTGTTGTCAATATTACAGTCGCCGTAAAGGTTTGACGGTTTATTTAGCTTTCGCTACGATCGCGCTAGCGCGGCTATTTGTTGCCTCTGTCCAAAAAGATAAGCCATCAAATCGCTCGAATAAGTCGGGCGGTAAAATTGTTTTTCTGGGTTTAAACTCGACTTGCGATCGCACTTTATGTAACCCTTGTGTTTTCAATTTATGATCAAATTCTGGTTCTTGGTATTCAACATTATTAAAATCATGATTAAAAGGCTCTTCACCCAGAAATTGATAAATCAACGACATGGTTTTAGCTGGCCCTTTAGTTAATAAATCGTAATCAACTAATAGGAGAGAGCTACTCTGTTCGCTATAAAATGCTTCTTTAAGGGCGTTATAGGCATACCCAACTAAGCGCGAGCCTTGACTTAATGCTTCAGTACGGCTATAAACTGTAGCTCGTTCCGCTGGATGATTAAATAACCTGGAAACATCAAAGGCATTACGCCGAATTAGTAGCTCGATGCTATCCATGATCCAGGCGATGTTTCTGACACAGCAGATGACTTTAGCTTCGGGAAATAGTTCCAGAATTAATGGCAATTTACTGCACCAAAGGCGATTGGTGTCGAAGATCACTTCTTTGTCAGCTTGCGGATGATAATAGGCTGAAAAAATGCTCAAAATCAACGCCCGTTTTTGTTCAGAGGAAATAAATACAGAAAACTCATTATCTTCACTCATCGCTTCCAACATTCGTTCTACTAAACCCCCGACGGGTGAAGTCATAGCAGCATGAAAGCGGGGATTTTGTCGTAGCAATGCAGCGAGTAAAGTAGAGCCAGAGCGGGGTAGGCCGGAGATAAAGTGAGCTTTCTGGGGCATCCAGTTGGAATATATTTAAGGTGGGCAAATAGTCGGCATTTGAAGAGAAGAAAGCGACCGCTTTTGCGGTGGCTACTTGCTGTATCATTGCACACTATTGACTTTCAATAATCTCTGGAGGCAAGACAGTGCCTCCAGCATCTGAGACGGTATCTGCTTTAAGTTGGATGTTGCATAACTTTACGGAATTACCGCCGAGTTTAGTGCAAAATCTATCTTGCGGTAGATGGCACTCACCTTCGTTCATTATAAACTCGCGAGTTGGAGAAAAGTGCGATCGAACTCGGCGAATAATAATGATGACTTCGGTCTTTGCTTTGGGCAAAAAAATGTCCAATGAGAAATTTTGACCAAAATCAGTTCGCGATCGCACCCGCAACCCAAGCGTTAGGGGGTTTTCTCCCGGGAGTCTGGGATCTAAGAAGGTCTTTTGGTCGATCGAACTTGTGCAATTCTCACTTACCAGCCAAACAATCTAATTGTTCTTGCATTTGGGCGGTAACTCGATCGAAACAAGCATCAACATAATCGCGATCGCGCGCCGCCTCCGAACCATACCTCTCAAATACAATCGGTTCGCACACGCGAGTCCGAATTTGCACGGGTAAAGGTAGGTTTGGCAAAGGCCCAATACTCAATCCCCAAGGCAATCCCAAATACACCGGAAATACCACCGGATCGATGCCAAATAGCCACGGCATCCCCAATTCATGCAATTGCTTAACTTGTTCGTATAAATCTGCCAAAACTATCAAAGTATCGTGGGCACCGTGCGATACAATCGGTACAATTGGCGCTTCTTCTCGCAATGCTAATTTGATAAATCCCTTGCGTCCCGCAAAGTAGATTTTATCGCGCAAGTGGTGGGGGCGAAAAACATCTTGGGCGCCGCCCGGATAGACAAGAACTGCGGCATTTTTGCGTAAAGCTGCGATCGCCATTTTTGGATGTGCCTGGAGGGCACCACACTCAACCCCCATACTAGCAATCTCTGGGGAAACCTTCCATACCGTGGGGTGCATCAATCCGTAGGCCAAGCGTTCCGTGCCGTACCTGCGGAACCATTCGTATAGGAACATAAACATATCTGGAGCGGCGAGTCCCCCGTTGTGAGAACCGACAACAAGCATTTTTCCGCTCGCGGGCACGTGGTGCCAGCCGTCGCTTTGTACCCGAAAATAGTAGCGATACAGCCATTCCCAGACTGGCAACCAAAGCTCAATGAAGTCGGGATTGCGATCGTCTAAAGATAGACCGTCCAAGGGATATTTAGAGGATTTGCCGTCTTTTTTGTTAGTAGTTTTTGTCACTGCAAAAATATTTAACGCTTTGGTCATTATATAGCAGAAGGAAGAAAGCTTTAACTCTCGAAGATAGAAGACTTTAGTTATTTCCGAAAGAAAGAAGAAGGGAGGAGATTAGTTGGGCTTTTCCTCTCCTTGTGCGTGCGCTAATCGCCATCGCCCTGCGAAAAAAAGATTTTTCCTATCATTAATATGCTCCCATTCCGAAGGAATCTACCGCATTAGTTTCTGCAAGTGAAAACCTCATAAACATGGAGTGCGGTTGCTATAGCAATATAATTAAATCAGAATTGGCGCAAATATTTGGTTTCTGATTTGAGCGGGCTGCTATTGTTCGGAGGTTCTGTGCTGGTTGTCTATGTTGTTGGCTAAACCCGCCCCCTGCATCTTTAAACTGAGATGTTGCACCATTCTCAATAAGACTTTTATGGGCGGGCTCTCCTGCCCATCCCCTACTCCCCAGAAGAAATTCATTCTTTGTGGAACAGGCTGTCGGGGCTTTTAAGCGATAATGCTGCTCTGGGCGTGAGTTTCAACAGACTGGCGATCGCACCGCAGTAGGCAAAGTAAAGCGTCAGCGAGTAAATAATACAAAGAAACCATCCAAGTTTCTTACTTAAGAGCAACGCCCCAAGGGCACCAGAAGTCGAGGAACTACAAGCGGGCCTTGCGACGACTAGAATCCTTAAGGGAAATGTCTCCACAGGAACAAAACCGTTTGGAAACAGCTACAGCAACTGTCATTGGCCGATCGCGCGGCGGCTTTAGCCACAAAAACACAACCAGGCCTAAAGCCGATGGCTTTCCGTTTTGGAAGATTTTATCAAATTGAGGCCAGCCATCGGGTCAATGCTAGCGATTTGCGCTGTTTGCCGCAATTTTAAGTAAGGTACGATCGACAGTTGAGTTATGTGAGCGCGATCGAAGAACTGTATCCGGCTTGTGACACCTCAGTGCGACGGGTCGATCGCGCCAATCGCCTATCACTCAGAATCTGGGAGCATCTCAAGCACCATCTCGCTCTAGAAGCTACCAAGAATTCACCGGAAATGCAGCACAATATTACTCAACTGCAACAACAGGCAGCTAAATGGTTTAACGAACACCTGACAAGATTTTGACGGACAAGAAAGGACTTGCATTTCTAGTAAACTCTCACCCATTTAAACAGTTAACAGTTAACTTTTGACTGTTGACTTTCCCACTCCCTCACTCTCCCCGCTTTCCCCCTCTCGTCTTCTCCCCCTCCCCCGCTCTGCCATAACGAGAAATTTATAGGCGTAGCAGCTTAAGTTGTCTTGGCTTAACTCTCAGAAAAAAATAAATTTTAGAGATAAAACTTGACTTACAGCCCTAAAAAATGTTATGGGGAGCTTTTTCCTGGAAGACAAATCGATTTTTTTGCTATATTGACCTGCAATAAAGATAATAGTTTTGATTAGATGAGGAGTTGAACGGATGAAAAACTTGAGTTACTGGAACAAACCCGCTGCATTGCTGGGCGCGATCGCGATCGTAGCCGGAAGTGTGCAAGCGAATGCGATCGGTGTTGCCGCCCCATCAACATCCACTGTCAGTCAAGATGGGGAAAATATTTCCTTTGAAGATAGCGCCACGTTTAAAATAGCCCAAGCTGGCAACATTTGCCGCAAAGTCACTCCCAAAGAAGGTTTGACCGTTCGCCAGAACCCAGACCCCAAATCCCCTAGAGTTGGCGGTGTAGCAATTAACACTCAGGTAACGGTACCCCAAAGCGCTAGTTCTGTTAAAGCCTCCGATGGCCGCCTCTGGATACAAATTACCGCTCCCGTAAAAGGGTATGTAGCTACCGGATACCCCAACAACGAGGCTAATTTAGGTTCCTGCACGACAGCCAGCACCACAATTAGTCAAACTCCTTCCCCAAGGCCGGCAGCGACACCGGCACCGGCACCGGCACCGGCACCAGCACCGGCACCGGCACCTGCTGCGACACCGGCACCGGCACGGACTCCAAGTCCTGCACCAGCACCGGCACCAGCACCAGCGCCTGCACCAGCACCAGCACCAGCACCGGCACCAGCACCAGCGCCAGCACCAGCACCAGCGCCAGCACCAGCACCAGCGCCAGCACCAGCACCAGCGCCAGCACCGGCACCAGCACCAGCGCCAGCACCAGCACCAGCGCCAGCACCAGCACCAGCGCCAGCACCAGCACCAGCGCCAGCACCAGCACCAGCAACGGGCCCGGTAAGTCTGTGCCGCCAAGTGGAACCTCGCGTAGCGCCGAGGGGTCTAGCTATCCGCACCGAGCCTTCAAAGACTTCTGCTGTTAAAGGCGGTGTACCCGCTAACGGTAAAGTAACGCTTGTACCGAATTTCCAGTTAGTGAAAGATAAGAATGGAGAAGACCGCAATTGGGTTGAGATTTCAGCCCCTGTGGCCGGATTCATCTCGGCTGGAAATTTGATCATGTGTAAGTAAACTTGTGAGTTCGATCGCTCTTTTAGTCAAAAAGAGCGATCGACACCGAAAATAGTTTTAAGTTATTGCCGCGCAGCCACGGAACAACGCGGAGCCCAGATTGCTTCCTGGACTTACGCCGGAATAACTTATTTCTGTCGGCAGCCAGCGGTAGCGAATCTTTCTGTGCCTCTGTTTTTCTTCATCATCGGTTGCGTAAAGTCCTAGCTTCCTTCCTCGCAACGAAGGCGGGGTGAAGAAATTTAAGTAAAAAGCCGATCGACCTTTCTACTGACAGCGCCCCCTTGCCCAATTTTGGTGTCCGCGATTTGGTTGACACTTCGATTGTCGCCCAATCCCGACAATTTCCCACTTATTTGGCCGGAGTCTGAGTTCGATGCGGTGTCGCATTGCAGCAACAGAATCGTCAGCTAAACCGAGCACTGTATGCACAATTACTCCTGTTTCTCCTGTGGGATATTAAACCGAAATTTGGTCGCTTTTTCGGCCTTCAGATTCTTCATCGAGAATAAAGAGTTTTGCGGCGATATCTTTGGGGTTGGAGAAGGTAATTTTTCGCTCGGCAACGAACTGTTTAGCGTTAATTGCTTCGTAGTTCGATCGGGCGGCGGGCTGCCCCATTGCTGCGATGGGAATTTGGATGCAGGCGAAAACAGCTAGGAAAAAGAGCGATCACTTGACTATTGATTGGTTCATGAGGCTTCAGATTGTGCGAGAAACTTTTGTCTCCGAGATACGAAAGCCACCAAATCTGCCTCGGTGAATTGAGTTTGCTGCCATGAAGGACGCGACATTAGCCGATCGCACCAAGCTTTAATTTTAGGATAGCCGTCTAGGGACACACCAACCCAAGATAGCAAGGGCACGAGGGTGCCGGCAACGCACTCGGCAAAGGTGACACTGTTGCTAGCGAAAAAAGGGCGATCGTCCAGCAAGCCTTCAAAGAATTTCAACACTGTATCGACTTTTTCTTTAGCCTTTGCGATTTCCTGCGGTTGGGGAGTTCCCCTGCCCATTTTTTCACTGCTTAGCGGGTAAAGTTGCGGTAGAAGTTCGTTAACCGTGACCAATTCTACCATTCTCACAACTGCCAAATCTTTCGGTTCTTTTGGCAGCATTGCCGGTTCGGGATACTTCCTTTCTAGATAGTCAAGAATTGCTAGAGACTCGACGACAGTGAAGTCATCATCGACCAAAACTGGGATGCGGTGAAAAGGATTCATTGCGATAAACTCAGGCTGTAAGTTATCGCCGTCCAAGTGGATTTCTACTAATTCAAAGTCGAGGTTTTTTTCTAAGAGGGCAACCCAGACGCGGCGGGAGTTGGGGGAAATGGGAGTGTGGTAAAGTTTCATAAATGGTGTGCCTGGTTATTCAAAGGTAATAAAAGCCACATTTTGATTGTGCACCTTAACTGTCATTTGATTGATTCTCTCCAACTTTGTCCTCTCCAGTTTCACCGTCTCCACTGTCGGCTAAGTTGTTACTTTTATCTGAAACTTCATAATTATCCATAATTTCGAGCAATAAACGCTTTAGATTCTGATCCGGTGGGCGTTTTTCAAATTCTGCGTGCGTGTAAATCCACAGCAACACCACTTCTTGTTTTGTAATATCTAACAAATATATAAGTCGCCCCTGTTCAGCGGATCCGCGAAGCTGAGGCATTTTAAACTCCAACTTCCACAGTTCCCATCCATCACGGCTACTGCCTTTTGGCCAAGGTTCTAAATGTCCCAACGGTGGACGGGGACGGGGGTCAACGCTCAAAATTCTGAGGAATTTTTGGAGTAATTCGACAAATTTTACTAATCCTGCCTGATTTTTACGATAGCGATCGCGGATCAGTTTTTGCTGAGTTCTCTCAAAGTTATTCGAGAGCTTGATATGAAATTGCTCTGATCCGTTCACAGGCCTCCTCCGCCGTCATCGCCTCGCTAGTTTCCAACCCTCCAAAAGTTTCCTCCAGGGCTTCGGATAGTGCTTTTTCATAAGCAATATCTTCCCGTTCAATCCCACTCAAAATTGCATTGAGAAGACGTTCAAAGGCTCCAATGTAAGCTATCAAACCCTCTTTCTCACCTTTAAGTACAATTAAAAATAAAGCAAAAGCCCAATCAACACGCCCTAAAAAATCAAGAAAAATTCCCTTAATTCCTTGAGGCGGTTCTATTACGGCATAGGCAAAAATTTTGAGTAATTCTCGCGTTTCAGGAGGAATCTGATCCCAACGACCCTCAATTTTTACAGCTAAATTGTTTGCTTTTTCAGCCAGTTCCCACAACTTTGAAGGGCTGGACGTGCGGGGGTGAAATATCTGCCGAATTTCGCTGGGGCTAATTGTGATGGTGGCTGACATTTGCCTGACCTCTGCTCACTTTACGATTACTCAGTCATTCTCAGTATATCATCTAAACAAACTTCTGAAAATCCTGTCATTGACTGATTATTGGCTTATTGTGACTTCCTGACGCACAGACGAGGTAACCGCCTCTACTAGAAATAATCGCTCACTAAGTGACAACTCCCTGGTTAATTCAACTAATTATTGAAACGATATTTTTTTGGATGTTTATGAAAAATTATCATTCTGAGCTGGCGAAGAAACCTCACCATAACTTAAAGTTTTGACTGAAGTATTCTGCTCTAAATTCTGCTTTAAAGTTGTCGTCATGTCTGCGTGAAGAAGCTCTAAAAATTTAATATCGTTCCCTAGCTCGGCAGCCTCATCTTCATCTACCTCTTCAATTACCTGCAAACGTTCTTGATAGGCATTGATTTGATGTTCAATGGCTTCTATAATAAACCTTAAATCTTTAAAGGATAGATTCATCTTAGCTTACTATCCTATAAATCACCTCTATAGGTAGTATGAGGGATCGATTTCCGAGTCATCGTCAGAGGTACGTTCGGCACGAATCTCGTCCATAATTTCCTGAAAATCTGGATCGTCTTTAAACACACCCGCAAATTGCATCCAGGTGGGTTCTGAAGCCTGAATCGGTACTTCCCAGGAAATAGCTTCAATATGCTTAAGTCTTTCTAACAATGTGGTTTGAAGTTGGGTAATGGCTTCTTCCCGAGTTGCTGCTTCAACTCGACAGTGCGGAAACTCGAAAACAGAAGCAGAAACCTGTCCTGATGAGAGAGTTTCTAACAGGAGTGTCACTTTCAATTGGCTAGATGGTTGGGATTGCAATACATTTAAGGTTGTTACCATGTTTCAATCACGATTTTTAAGTGCTGTCTTGATTGTATCGCAGAAAAAAAAATCCCTCACCATTTCAGGCAAGGGGCGATCGCTATGAACCCAAAGTCACACTAAATCCCGATGGATGAATGTTGGGTTTTATCCCCCAACGCAGCATACGGAAAAGCAGCAATGCCTTCGGCGGGATTCCCCAACGCACTACAGCGTCCAATCTTCGATCGAGAGTCCGGGAACTTGCCCAAAGTCTCGTTGGTTGCGAGTCAGGGTAAGCGCATCTCAAACGCTATTGACAAGGGAATTTAGAGGCATCATCATGTTGGGTGGGATAAACAAGCAG
>NZ_JAUBPR010000182.1:0-9335 GCF_036700845.1 Microcoleus sp. S13_C5 | reverse complement strand
ATAATTCAGTATCAGGTAACAGGGGAATATTTAGCTGTCTTGAAGGGAGTCACTGCCAGTAGTATAGTTCAGGCAGTCACTTTCGTGGTGTAGCGTTCGGGGATGCCGAGAAATTTTGCATCCCACAAACAATCTACCCATAAAATCTGCCCCGGCAAATTGTGCCACTAAACCCAACTAAGTGAGTGCCTAAGTGTTGGGAATGATTAAATTTTAGTTAGCTTGGGGAAGAGAAAAAGGTTACAAATGATATGAAATGAAGCCGGGAGCAATAAAATAGTAATTGGAGTTTTCTGGTAAGGAGAGCGGGTGATCATATAGAAAACTTTACAACAAAAATGGTAAGGATTCAGGTCACTGAACTCCTTGCTGGGCAAAGACTTTAGATATGGAGCTTGATACTAAATGAATCTCTATTCTCAATAAACCACGAAAAAGTGTCACTTCTCCTCGTTTATTGACAATTAACCACGAAAGACAAAAACCATTATTTTGCCCTAAAACCCTTGCCAGACAAGCGTTGGAGCCGCAAGTTTTTAGACCTGAATCCTTACCAAAAATGATAGCCCTGAAAGATTTAATCCAACAATAGTTAGAAAAAATCGAGCGACAACAACTCCAACAAGTATTTGAATTTGGTGAAATTTGGATGGCAAACTTTGAGCCTAAACAAGGTTCCGAAGAGGCTGGTGTACGTCCCACAATTATTTGTCCGAACGATACTATTTTGATGTATACGACTACTGTTATCAGTATTCCTCTCACAACTAATCTGCGCCGTGCCTCTCTTCCTTCGTCTGTTTTCATTCCAGGCGGTGATGATTAGCTCAATATTCTGTTGCATTGTGTCATCAAATGCGAGTTTTGGATAAAAAAATGCGAAATAAAATTGATGAAGTTAATCCAGACACCATGGTAAAATTAGAAAATACCGTATTATTTATCTTTGGTTACTCACCTGAAAAAAAAGCGATTGATCCTATTCTTCGTAGTCACGCAAATTTGAACTCTTTGTATATGCTTTAGTTTACTTTTGTAGATGTAGCAAAGTAAACCTGATGTATTCAGCAGCAAGACCTACAGACATTACGCTACTGCCAGATGGCGGTGCGCTCGCCTGTCCCCACTCAGGAGTGTAGCCACACCTGAAGCCCCCTTGTAGACGTTTTTAATTCGCAATAAATATTTTTTATTGCTAATCACCTATTTTAAAATTAAGAGATGACCAATGATAGAGCAAAAACTTGTTTCGACTCTAGTTTTTATTGATTCAAATGTTGAAGATTATCAGACTTTAATTAGCGGTGTTTGTCCAAATGCTCAAGTAATTATCCTAGATAAAAAGCGGGATGGCATTGAGCAAATCACCGAAAGGTTAGCAATTGAACAAAATATAGAAGCAATCCACATTATCTCTCACGGCAGTCCAGGTGCAGTACAACTCGGTGCAAATACACTCCACAGCAGCAACATAGAAAGCTTCGGCCCTAGACTCAAACAGTGGCGCAAAGCCTTAATTCCCGGTGCCGATATTCTCCTCTACGGGTGTAACATAGCAGCCGGGGACAGAAGCCACCAATTCCTCGCTCAACTGCACCAACTCACAGGCGCAAATATCGCCGCCAACACCAATACCACAGGCAACAGCGAACGAGGAGGCACCTGGGACATCCCCCAACTCATCCCCCCATCCCCCCAAAAGCCCAAACTAATTCTCACAGAAACCACCCTCCAAACCTACAGCGGCGTACTAGGCTTGGCTCCCCAAGTCACCTTCGCTACTGGCAGTACCCCCCTCTCCGTCAGCATCGGCGACATCAACGGCGACGGCAAACCTGATTTAGCTGTGGCGAACGTGTACAGCAACACCGCCTCCATCCTGCTCAACACTACCGCCCCCTTCGCTACCACCCCCACTTTCGCCCCCCAAGTTACCTTCGCTACTGGCAGCCGCCCCTTCGCCGTCAGCCTCGGCGACTTCAACGGCGACGGTTTACCTGATTTAGCAACGGCGAACCAAGGCAGCAACAACGCCTCCATCCTGCTCAACACCACCGCCACTGGAGCTACCACGCCCACTTTCGCCACCCAAGTTACCTTCGCTACTGACGGTGATCCTAGATCCGTCAGCATCGGCGACATCAACGGTGACACAAAACCTGATTTAGCAACAGCGAACACTTTCAGCAACACCACCTCCATCCTGCTCAACACCACCGCCACTGGAGCTACCACCCCCACTTTTGCCACCAAAGTTGACTTCCCTACTGGCAATACCCCCATCATCGTCAGCATCGGCGACATCAACGGCGACGGTTTACCTGATTTAGCATCGGCGAACCGCAACAGCAACACCCTCTCCATCCTGCTCAATACCACCGCCACCGGAGCCGCCATCCCCACTTTCGCCACCCAACTCCCCTTCCCTACTGACAGTGGCCCCGTCTGGGTCAACATCGGCGACTTCAACGGCGACGGGAAACCCGATTTAGCAACGGCGAACTACAACAGCAACACCGCCTCCATCCTGCTCAACACTACGGCCACCGGAGCTACCACCCCCACTTTCGGCACCCAAGTCGCCTTCGCTACTGGCAGTCGCCCCGTCCCCCTCAGCATCGGCGACATCAACGGCGACGGGAAACCCGATTTAGCTGTGGCGAACCGCAACAGCAACACCCTCTCCATCCTGCTCAACACCACCCCCAAAGTAACCGCTGTCACCGCCACCAATGCTGACGGCAGTTACGGCATCGGTGCCACCATCAATATCACCGTCACCTTTGATGCTGCTGTCACCGTCATCGACACACCCCAACTGCAACTAGAAACCGGTACCACAGATCAATTTGCCAACTACGCCTCTGGTAGCGGCGGTACTGTACTCACCTTCAACTATGTAGTGCAACCAGGAGACACCTCTGCCGACTTAGAATACCTCGGCACCACTGCTCTCACCCTCAACGGCGGCACCATTAAAGATAATTTGATAGTGGATGCCATCTTAGCCCTCCCCACTACCGCCTCAGTCAACTCTCTCGGCGGTAGCAAAGCCATAGTTATTGATGGCATTGCACCCACAGTTGTCTTAACATCCCCATCAGCAACAACAGTAAATGGTTTATTTAGCGTCACAGCAACATTCAGTGAAAATGTCACTGGGTTTGATGCTACTGATATCACCGTAGCCAATGCGACTGTCGGTAACTTTGTCCGACTTGATGCCAAAACCTACACCTTTGATGTCACTCCCACTGCTGATGGTAATGTCACCGTTGATGTACCGGAGGCAACAGCTACGGATACTGCGACTAATAACAATACCGCTGCAACTCAACTGGTTCGTACTGCTGATGTTACACCGCCAACAGTTGCCTTAACATCAACTTCAGCAACAACAGTCAACGCAGCATTTTTAGTCACAGCAACTTTCAGTGAAAATGTGACAGGATTTAGTACGAGTGGCATTAATGTTACTAACGGTACGGTTAGCGGTTTTACAGGTAGCGGCACGACTTATAATTTTACAGTCACACCGAAGGCTGATGGTAATGTCACAGTTGATGTACTTGCGGCAACAGCTACGGATACAGCGAGGAATAACAATACCGCTGCCACTCAACTGTTTCGTACTGCTGATTTTAGCGCACCTAGTGCTAGCTTGGGTACAATTTCTAGCATTACTACAGCGGGCGGCACAAGCCAGACCTTGACAGTTATTTTTACTGATAACAGTGGAGTTGATGTTAGCAGTTTAGATAATTATGACCTGGTAGTAAATTGGTCAGGTGGTGCAATTACCGCTACATTTGTCAGCGTCGATACTAATAGTAACGGTACCACTCGCACGGCAACTTATTCTCTAACTCCGCCTGGGGGAAGTTGGGATGATACAGATAATGGCAGTTACGCTGTTAATTTGCAAACTAATCAAGTAAAAGATAGTTTGGGCAATCAAGTTGTAGGTAGCAATTTAGGCAGTTTTACTGTTAACATTGCCACGCCAATACCGACTCCAACTCCAACTCCGACAACAACACCGACTCCAACAATAACTCCAACTCCGACAATAACTCCGACTCCAACTCCAACACCAACTCCGACTCCGACTCCGACAACCACTCCGACTCCAACTCCAACACCAACTCCGACAACAACTCCAACTCCAACCCCAACTCCGACTCCGACAACAACTCCGACTCCAACTTCAACACCAACTTCAACAATAACTCCGACTCCGACAACAACTCCGACTCCAACGCCAACTCCGACAATCACTCCAACTCCGACTCCGACAATCACTCCAACTCCGACAATCACTCCAACTCCGACAATCACTCCAACTCCGACAATCACGCCAACACCAACTCCGACAATAACTCCGACTCCAACGCCAACACCAACTCCGACAACAACTCCAACGCCAACTCCGACAACAATTCCCACGCCGACTTCAGGTACTCCCGCTGTCATTTTCATTCAACCACTTGGCAGTACCCAGGTACTCGAAAGCTTGGGCAGCGATATATACAAAGTGCGACTCAATACTCAGCCAACTGCTAATGTCACCGTCGTCATTACCCCTGAAACTCAAGTTACTGTCACTCAACCTGCCCTTACTTTTACTGCCGCCAATTGGAATGTCGCTCAAACGGTAACGGTGACTGCGGTTGACGATGCGGTTGTTGAGGGCGATCATCTCAGCCCAATTAGCCACGCCACTACCAGCACTGACACATTGTATAATAATCTCGTCGCCCCTCTCACAGTCCATATCAGCGATAACGATAACTTAGGCGATGTCACAACCTTGTTGAAAAAGTCAGTAATCGGTTTGACAGACTCCGACGATCGCGTCACAGGATCGGCATTAAACGACATCATCTACGCACGCCCCGGCAATGATTATCTTCATGGCAAAGCAGGCGATGACTTGCTTTACGGACAAAAAGGGGATGACGGCATTAGGGGCGGTGATGGCAATGACATTATTTTTGGTGGTAAGGGGATTGATTTTATTGAGGGCGATCGCGGCATTGACTTGATTTACGGAGGAAAGGAAAACGATCGCATTTACGGAGGCGATGGCGACGATATATTGTTTGGCGACGGGGGCAATGATTACTTATTTGGAGAAATGGGTGCCGACACTCTCACAGGCGGATTGGGTTTTGATGTTTTTGCGATCGCGATCGACACTGGTGCAACAGACGCTTCCGCTGCTGATGTGATTACTGATTTTACCCTCAATCAAGACAAAATTGATTTAATTGGCCCCCTGGCTTTTAGCCAGTTAAATATTTTTCAAGGGACGGGCGCTTTTGTGAGCGATACTATAATTCAGTATCAGGTAACAGGGGAATATTTAGCTGTCTTGAAGGGAGTCACTGCCAGTAGTATAGTTCAGGCAGTCACTTTCGTGGTGTAGCGTTCGGGGATGCCGATAAATGTTGCATCCCACAAACAATCTACCCATAAAATCTCCCCCGGCAAATTGTGCCACTAAACCCAACTAAGTGAGTGCCTAAGTGTTGGGAATGATTAAAGTTTAGTTAGCTTGGGGAAGAGAAAAAGGTTACAAATGATATGAAATGAAGCCGGGAGCAATAAAATAGTAATTGGAGTTTTCTGGTAAGGAGAGCGGGTGATCATATAGAAAACTTTACAACAAAAATGACGGCCAGGAAAGACAGGACTTACGAACTGGCACATGGCAGTGCGATCGCCTCAGCTCACTCAGGAGTGTAGTCACCCCTGAAACCCCATTGTAGACGTTTTTAATTCGCAATAAATATTTTTTATTGCTAATCACCTATTTTAAAATTAAGAGATGACCAATGATAGAGCAAAAACTTGTTTCGACTCTAGTTTTTATTGATTCAAATGTTGAAGATTATCAGACTTTAATTAGCGGTGTTTGTCCAAATGCTCAAGTAATTATCCTAGATAAAAAGCGGGATGGCATTGAGCAAATCACCGAAAGGTTAGCAATTGAACAAAATATAGCAGCAATCCATATTATCTCTCACGGCAGTCCAGGTGCAGTACAACTCGGTGCAAATACACTCAACAGCAGCAACATAGAAAGTTTCGCCCCTCAACTCAAACAGTGGCGCAAAGCACTAATTCCCGGTGCCGATATTCTCCTCTACGGGTGTAACATAGCAGCCGGAGATAAAGGCCACAAATTCCTTGCTCAACTGCACCAACTCACAGGCGCAAACATCGCCGCCAACACCAATACCACAGGCAACAGCGAACGAGGGGGCACCTGGGACATCCCCCAACTCATCCCCCCATCCCCTCAAAAGCCAAAACTAATTCTCACAGAAACCACCCTCAAAACCTACAGCGGTTTACTAGGCTTTGCCCCCCAAGTCACCTTCCCTACTGGCAGTAACCCTTTGTCCGTCAGCATTGGCGACTTCAACGGCGACGGTCAACCTGACTTAGCAACGGCGAACACCAGCAGCGCCAACGTCTCCATCCTACTCAACACTACTGCCCTCGGAGCCACCACCCCCTATTTCGGCACCCAAGTTCCCTTCGCCACTGGCCTTGGCCCCTTCGGCGTCAGCATCGGCGACTTCAACGGCGACGGTCAACCTGACTTAGCAACGGCGAACTACACCAGCTACACTGCCTCCATCCTGCTCAACACGACTGCCACCGGAGCCACCACTGCCACTTTGGCCCCCAAAGTTGACTTCCCAACTGGCCTTAAGTCCGCCTCCGTCAGCATCGGCGATATCAACGGCGACGGGAAACCTGACTTAGCTGTCGCCAACAGCGGCAGCAACAGCGTCTCCATCCTACTCAACAATACGGCCACCGGAGCCACCACCCCCAATTTCGGCACCCAAGTCCCCTTCGCAACTGGCACTCGCCCCTTCGGCGTCAGCATCGGCGACCTCGACAGCGATGGAAAACCTGACTTAGTTGTGACGAACTACGGCAGCGCCAACGTCTCCATCCTACGCAACACTACTGCCACCGGAGCCACCCCCCCCACTTTCGCCACCCAAGTCACCTTCACTACTGGCCTTGGCCCCTTCGGCGTCAGCATCGGCGACTTCAACTTGGACGGGAAACCTGACTTAGCTGTGGCGAACTTCGACAGCAACAACCTCTCCATCCTGCTCAATACCACTACCACAGGAGCCGCCACCCCCACTTTCGCCACCCAAGTTCCCTTCGCTACTGGCAGTGGCCCCAGATTCCTCAGCATCGGCGACTTCAACAGCGACGGAAAACCTGACTTAGCTGTGGCGAACGACTTCAGCAACACTGCCTCCATCCTGCTCAATACCACTACCACCTTCGCTACCACTCCCACTTTCGCCCCCCAACTTACCTTAACAACTGGCCTTTACCCCCGCTCCGTCAGCATCGGCGACTTCAACAGCGACGGAAAACCTGACTTAGCTGTGGGGAACCCGGGCAACAACAACGCCGGCATCCTGCTCAGCACCACCCCCAAAGTTACCGCTGTCACCGCCACCACCGCTGACGGCAGCTACAAAGCAGGTGATACCATCGCCATCACCGTCACCTTCGATGCCGCTGTCAACGTAGATACCACAGGTGGCACACCGCAACTGCAACTAGAAACAGGTACAACTGACCGCTTTGCCACCTATGCCTCTGGTAGCGGCGGTACTGTACTCACCTTCAACTATGTAGTGCAACCAGGAGACACCTCCGGTGACTTAGAATACCTCGCCACCACCGCCCTCACCCTCAACGGCGGCACAATTAAAGAAACTTTTGGTACAGCCTTTGACGCTTTCTTAACCCTCCCCACTACCCCCTCAGTTACCTCTCTCGGTGGTAGTAAAGCCATAGTTATCGATACTCTTGCACCCACTATCGCCAGCGTCACCTCTACCACCACTGACGGCAGTTACAACATAACTGGTAACATCAATGTCACCGTCAACTTCAGCGAAGGCGTTACTTTAGCAGGCGGTAATATGAGTGTCGCCTTAGACACAGGTGGCACTGTTACTATTGCACCTTTCACCGGCACATCTGCTGGCGGTATTTATACTCCAGCAACCGGACAAAATAGTATTGATCTCAACTCAACAGGCATAACTTTAGCAGTCGGTGCCACCTTAAAGGATGCTGCTGGCAATGATGCAACCTTGACTATCCCTACGGGAAAATCTTTAGCCGATAGCAGAGCCATAATTGTAGACACCATTGTACCCACAGTTGCCTTAATATCCGCATCAGCAACAACAGTCAACGCCGCATTTAGCGTCAAAGCAACATTCAGCGAAAATGTCTCTGGGTTTGATAATACTGATATTACCGTCACCAATGCCACTGTCGGTAACTTTGTCCCAGTTAATGCCACAACCTACACCTTTGATGTCACTCCCACCGCTGATGGTAATGTCACCGTTGATGTACTTGCTAATAAAGCGAATGATACTGCGGGTAATAACAATACGGCGGCCACTGGGTTAACTCGTACCGCTGATATTACCGCACCTAATGTCACCTTAAACTCAAATTCAGCAACAACAGTCAACGCCGCATTTACCGTCACAGCAACATTCAGCGAAAATGTCTCTGGGTTTGATAATACTGATATTACAGTCGCCAATGCGATTGTAGGTAACTTTGTCCGACTTGATGCCAAAACCTACACTTTTGATGTCACTCCCACCGCTGATGGTAATGTCACCGTTGATGTACTTGCGAATAAAGCGAATGATACTGCGGGTAATAATAATATCGCTGCAACTCAACTGGTTCGTACTGCTGATATTACTCGGCCAACAGTTGCCTTAACATCAACTTCACCCACAACAATAAATGCACCATTTTTAGTCACAGCAACTTTCAGTGAAAATGTGACAGGATTTAGTACGAGTGGCATTAATGTTACTAACGGTACGGTTAGCGGTTTTACAGGTAGTGGCACGACTTATAATTTTACCGTTACTCCGAATGGTGATGGCACTGTCACAGTTGATGTACCGGAGGCTAAAGCTACTGATACTGCCAGTAATAACAATACCGCAGCCACTCAACTGGTTCGTACTGCTGATGTTACCGCACCTACTGCTAGCTTGGGTACAATTTCTAGCATTACTACAGCGGGCGGCACAAGCCAGACCTTGACAGTTACTTTCACTGATAGCAGTGGAGTTGATGTTAGCAGTTTAGATAATTATGACCTGGTAGTAAATTGGTCAGGTGGTTCAATTCCCGCTACATTTGTCAGCGTCGATACTAATAGTAACAGTACCACTCGCACGGCAACTTATTCTCTAACTCCGCCTGGGGGAAGTTGGGATGATACAGATAATGGCAGTTACGCT
>NZ_JAUBPR010000181.1:0-9482 GCF_036700845.1 Microcoleus sp. S13_C5 | reverse complement strand
TGAACCGCTTCTCTTCTGGCGCTTTATTAATGTATCAACTCTCCCCAGAGTTGTCAAGCGTTTTGCGGAAATATTTTAAAGTTTTTTTTGAAGCCATACACCGTAAGGGTTTCGGCTAAAAAGCACCCCTTGGGCATCCCCTGGCTGATTCCTCTTTAGGGCAAGGGGCTGCTTCTTGACCCCCAAATACGGTTTTTGCACGGGTCTGTGACCCTAATCGGTAGAATATTTGCACATCTAGATGTTCTATATAGAGATGGTCTATATAGTGGAGATGATCTATATATGTGTTCGATCGCCCGCTTATGAAAAAACCAGCCCCTCGCCCTAGTGCCTTGTTCGTTACCTGCGCTTCACTGCTGATGGCTTGCACTCAGACGAACACTCCCCAGACATCGACTACAGTATCTCCAGGTACTTCACCATCTCCGGCAACTTCGCCACAGGGTTCCGCTGCGGGGAACTCTACCGCTATTCCCATTGGGGTTGGGGTGGCGCAAACTAGCAATGTGGCTTTGCTCGGTCAGGAACAGGTGGCTGGGGCGAAAATTGCTGAGAAGTATTTCAACGATAAGGGGGGTGTGGATGGGACGCCGATTAGACTGGTGTTCCAAGATACGGGTGGAGATGAACAAGGGGCGATCAATGCCTTCAATACTCTGATCAATCAGGATAATGTGGTGGGTATTGTGGGCCCAACTCTCTCGCAGCAGGCTTTTAGTGCCGATCCGATCGCCGATCGCGCAAAAATTCCCGTACTCGGACCATCCAACACCGCTAAAGGCATTCCCCAGATTGGCGATTATGTGGCCAGAGTCTCCGCGCCTGTCGCCGTGGTAGCACCTAATGCAGTTAAAGCGGCCCTCAAGCAAAATCCCACTATTAAGAAAGTAGCCGTGTTTTTTGCTCAGAATGATGCTTTTAGCAAATCAGAGACTGAAACTTTTCAGACAACGGTTAAAGATATGGGACTGGAATTGGCAACAGTCCAAAAATTCTTGACTACTGATACAGATTTCCAATCTCAAGCGACTAATGGGATAAATGTCAAGCCCGATTTGATAATTATTTCTGGGTTGGCCGCAGATGGAGGCAATTTAATTAAGCAGTTGCGGGAGTTGGGCTACAAAGGCGTTATCATTGGGGGCAACGGTCTGAATACTTCCAATGTATTTTCGGTTTGCAAGGCTCTTTGCGAGGGCGTTTTAATTGCCCAAGCATACAGCCCGGAATATCAGAATGAGATTAATAAGGCTTTTCGTGATGCTTATCGCGCTCAATTTAAGAAGGAACCGCCTCAGTTTAGCGCTCAAGCTTTTACTGGCGTACAAGTTTTTGTTGAGTCATTAAAAGAAATTAATGCTAAGTCGAAGGTTAGCCAACAGCCTTTGGCAGAATTGCGTACAAATTTGAATCAGCAGTTGTTGAGTGGAAAGTACGATACGCCTCTGGGGGAAATTTCTTTTACGCCTGAAGGTGAAATCAATCAGAAAGACTTTTATGTGGCACAGATAAAAATGGATGCTGATGGTAATAACGGTAAATTTGAGTTTTTGAAATGAACTCAGGCATGACACGGATACACGGATGAGTTATTGAGTGCGACTCTGAAGTCACCCCCCCTGCCCCCCCAAGGGGGGAAGTCTGAAGTCAGAGTAAAAATTGTATGTTTTTTGTTGTTGAATGATTTCGGTGTGAGGCTCAATTCTTAACTGGTGATGGACTTAACTCTGTTTCTGCAACAATTTTTGAATGGTTTGTCGATCGGCAGCGTTTATGCTATTTTTGCCCTGGGATACACCCTAGTGTTTTCTATTCTCGGAATTATTAATTTTGCTCACGGTGCAGTGTTTACTTTGGGTGCTTATTTCACTTATGCGCTGATGGGCGGTGCTTTTGGTTTTAACGGGTTGTTGGCTAATGCGAGAATTCCCGTGCAGTTTCCTTTTGCTGTGGCACTAATTTTGGGCAGTACGCTGGCTGGTTTGGTGGGAGTAATTGTTGAAAGAGTTGCTTTTTTGCCTTTGCGCCGCAGACACTCAGATCCTCTGCTGACGGTGGTTTCTAGTTTGGGGGCGGCGGTGGCGATCGCCAATATCATCCAGTATCTTGTCGGTGCAGAAATTTACACTTTCCCTACTAATACTTACGGCAATGTGCCTGCTGCTATTAACTTTGGTACGGCGGACAAACAGATTCCTATTCGCACTGTTCAAATACTGATTTTTGGCGTAGCTATTGCGATTGTTAGTCTTCTAACTTACTTAATAAATTTCACTAAATTTGGCAAAGCAATGCAGGCGGTGGCTGAAGATGCTACTACTTCTAGTCTGTTGGGTATTGATACTGACAGATATATTGTTTTGACGTTTTTTGTGAGCAGTTTTCTGGCTGGTTTGGCGGGGAGTTTGGTGGGTTCTAGTGTTAGTATTGCTGGGCCGTATTTTGGGATTGCTTTTGGTTTGAAGGGTTTGGCGGTGATTGTGCTGGGTGGGTTGGGGAGTATTCCTGGGGCTGTTTTGGGCGGGTTTATAATTGGTTTGGTGGAGGCTTTTGTGCCTGGTGATTTTTCCGCTTATAAGGATGCTGTTGCTTTTGGCATATTGTTTATGATGCTATTGGTTAGACCGCAGGGTTTGTTTGGACGGCGTTTAATACAGAAGGTATAGTATTATTTGCAATACAGCGAATAAGGCAGGGCGGTTTTGAGAAGGGAAAACTGGTTTCCAGCAAAGACTATACCTAAACCAGCCCGTATAAACTCTTGTGGAGTTTTATAGACGTACCTAGAAAACTTATTCATACCTCAGAGGCAGTTTGATAAATTCGGAAGTTCCATTAATAGTCAGCGATCGCCTTTTTTTGGGATTAGCAAATCAAGACGATATCTGCAAAATTATTAAATTTTACAGTGACAATCAAAAGTTTTTTACTCCCTGGCACCGACATTGGGCGGAGGATTTTTTAACGGAAAGTTATTGGCAAAAACAATTAGAGAAAGATTTCCAAGGCTTTAAGTCTGACAAATCTTTAAAGATGTGGGTTTTTGAGAAGGCTAATCCTGAGTATATTGTCGGTAATGTTAATTTTGATAATTTTGTACGAGGTGCCGGTCAGTTTTGCTTTTTGGGATATAATCTGGCAGAAGCGCAACAAGGTAAAGGTTATATGAGTGAATCTGTGCGAGTTGCAATTCAATATGTTTTTGAAGAGTTAAATTTGCATCGCGTTATGGCAAATTATATGCCTCACAATCAGCGTAGTGGTAATCTACTTAAAAAATTGGGATTTGTGGTGGAAGGTTACGCTAGAGACTATTTGTTTATAAATGGTCGGTGGGAAGACCATATTCAGACTAGCTTAATCAATCCAAATTGGAAACCAAGCTAACCCGATTTTACTTAATAACTTCTAATCTAAAATATTTCAAATCAAATGGCTACATTTTTTACTACTTATGGGTTTCTGATTGTCTCGATGTTGCTGGGTGCAATGTTGGGAATGTCGCTGTATTTGCCTTTAATGACTGGACAGTTGTCTCTGGCTAGCCCTGGTTTTTATGCTTTGGGTGGGTATATTGCGGCGATTTTATCTACGACGGTTTTTCAGCAGGCAGGGGGTTTATTTCCACTGCCGTTGTTGTTATTAGAGATGATAATTGCAGGGATTGTTTCGGGGTTGCTGGGGATTTTTGTGGGAATTCCGGCGCTGCGATTGAGTGGGATTTATTTGGCGATCGCAACTATTGCTTTTGTGGAAATTTTGCGGGTTTTATCGCTGAATCTGGACATCACTGGCGGGGCTGTGGGCATTTTTGGGATTCCGCAACCGTTTGCGACGCCGATCGAGTATTTGTGGATTGTAGTACCTTTACTGTTGGTAAGTATGGCGATTGTCTATCGACTGGAACGGATTCGTGTGGGGCGCGCTTTTGCGGCGATCCGCGCTGATGAGTTGGCGGCTGATGCGATCGGCATTAACCCAACTTTTTATAAAGTTTTGGCTTTCACGTTGGGTGCTGTTTTAGCTGGGGTTGTGGGTGCAGTTAGCGCTCATTTTTTGAATACTTGGAACGCCCGGCAAGGTACTTTTGATGCTAGTATTATTTACTTGACTTCTGTGTTGATTGGTGGTAGCAGAAGTTTTCTGGGAGCAGTTTTGGGCGGGATGGTGTTTACTGCTTTGCCGGAGGTTTTGAGGGGAATGGCGACTATTCAGGGATTGCCGATTTGGTTGGCGCAATTTCTGCGGGATGGACGTTTAATTATTTTTGGGTTGCTGATTGTTTTGGGGACGATATTTTTTCCGCAAGGTTTGGTGACGCCGGAGTTGTTGAAGAGGTTTAAAAAGGGCGATCGTACTTCTGTTTAAAAAAGGATGGCCAGCCATCGCCGACCTCAGCAATCATCACTACCGTATCGTTGATGCGGACTTTAGAGTCGATCGGCTTTTCCGATTCATTGGGGAACCGCCTCAGTTCGATCGTTGCCAATACTCAGATGAGAAATGCGATATTTCTGCTACACCATCGACAACGAAATAGGGCGAAACGCAGTTGTAGCCAACTGGTTTAGATGATGAATTGATGGTTTATGCGGTCTTTTTGGATATTCGATCGCTCTTCTCAATGCAATCACTAACTTGGATTCATTGAGAAGAGCTTTGTATTATTTTCAGGAAGCAGATAGAAAATGCCTAACCTTGATTTACTGCGCTGGGTTCCATGAACACAGTTTCCCAAATGTGGCCATCTAAATCCTGAAAGCTATGACCATACATAAATCCGTAGTCTTGCGGTTCATTGTAGGTCGTTCCGCCAGCAGCAACTGCGTTGCGAATCATTTTATCCACTTCTTCTCGGCTCTCGGAAGACAAGCACACCAGCACTTCTGTACTCTTGGTGGCATCGCAAATAGGGTTGGGTGTAAATTCCTTGAACTTGGCTTCTGTCAAAAGCATGACGAAGATGTCTTCGCTCACAACCATACAAGTGGCAGTTTCGTCAGTAAACTGGGCGTTAAAACTGAATCCAAGTTTAGTAAAAAATTCGACAGACCGATCGAGATTTTTGACGGGTAAATTCACGAAAATTTTAGTAGCCATGTTTTCTCCTTTTTAACTTCGATCGCAAGGTGAAACATTAACGATTTTTCGCTAATGTTTGAATTGAAGGGTAAGGCCTGTGAGCAAACTTGAAAGGGTTAGGTAGCTTGCTGGACATCAATCATCCACGGTGTGCTAAATCGATCGACAAGCATTCCAAAACCGGTAGACCAGAAGGTCTCTTGGAATGGCATCTTTACCGTTCCGTTTTCTGCCAATTTTTGAAAGATCCGCTCCGCTTCGACCAGATCGTCAAATTGAAGATTCACAGAGAATCCCTGTGGTTTTTGAAAGCCATCGGGTGGAGTGTCAGAACCCATCAATACCATTCCACCAACAGTTAAGTTGGCGTGCATGATTCGATCGCGCTGTTCGGAGGGAATTTCCTCAGACATCGGCGCATCCCCATAGGTCATCATCCCGTCGATTTTGCCACCTAAACACTGTTCGTAGAATTTAAATGCAGCTTGGCATTCACCGTCATTCGATTTTAGATTTTAGATTTTGGATTTTGGATTGACCCCACGGATAAATTCGGGGGCTTGAGGATTTTAGATTTTGGATTTTGGATTGATTCCACGGATAAATCCGGGGGCTTGTACCATCAAGAAATTCGCTTGTCAAAAAAGAGATAAGTATTCGATTGCATCATGTACTCCTTTGGTTAATAGTCGATCGAGCAATTTATTCACGGGAAATGATGTGGCTGCCGGACGAAAAGTTAGGCAGTATTTATGCCCTCAAGAACGCTGGAGTTGTTCTGCCTGCGCCCGAATGCGTTCTTCCTGTTCCCTGAGTTCGGGCGTCAAGCATTCGCCGAAGTCCTCTGCTGCAAAGATCGGGCGAATTTCGATCTCGGATTCTCCTGGCATCGGGTTGGGGCAGCGTTTGACCCAGGCGATGGCTTCCTCCATCGACTGCACTTGCCAGATCCAGTATCCGGCAATCAGCTCTTTTGTCTCTGTGAACGGCCCGTCAGTCACGCTGCGATTTGTGCCTGAAAACCTTACCCGCGCTCCTTTTGAGCTGGGATGTAGCCCTTCGGCAGCGAGCAGAATTCCCGCCTTGACCAATGCTTCGTTGTATTGCCCCATTTCCGTCAGAAGCTGTTCGCTGGGCATGACGCCTGCCTCTGAGTCTTCGGTAGCTTTGACTAGAACCATGACTTTCATCGTGAAATCTCCTTTTGTTTGTGGTTGTTGAGCTGGGCTAAGGTGCGCTCGTGAAAACGGCTTGAGACGTTTCTGGATCGAAGGGGACAGAGCAATGCTCATGCACAATCTGCCATCTGCCCTGTTTCCGCTGGCACGCAGAGGTGATTCGCATCCACATCTGCCCCGCTGGGTGATCTTTTGGCATCCCTGTGAAGTGAAAAAGCCAGTGCGCGATCGCCAAATCACCGCTGACGGTGAGGCTGAGGTCTCGCCTCTCAATCCCGAAGGAGTCCGGGAAGCAAGGCAGGCACGCCTCCCACGTTTGTCGAAATTCATCTGCACCTTTGGTTTGGAACGGCGGTATTGCATCGAAAATAATCACATCTTGGGCGTAGTGCGCCATGATGCCATCGAGGTCTTTGGCGCAGATGGCACTGGCCGTATCTGCGATGATTTGCCGAATCTGGGCTTCGTCTTGTGTTTTGGTGGTTTCGGTTGCCACAGTCATCGTGGTCTCTCCTTCTTGATGTCGATTGGTTTTCCGGGCGCAGATTGAAAACTGCTAACTCTTGCTCTACCATCTAGTCGAATAGAGGTGCGCGCGATCGACAAGTTGAACATTTTTTCTGGAAAAGTTTGTCAGTGCGGATGTGGAAGTCTGCGTTGAGCGGTATTGACAAGCGAATTTCAAAGGTGGTACCCGCCACGTGATTTATCCGTGGAATCAATCCCAAATCGAAAATCGAAAATCCTCAAGCCCCCGCATTTATCCGTGGGGTCAATCTAAAATCTCAAATCTCAAATCTAAAATCGATTGACGGCAATTACTGGTCTGATGGCAAGCCCGACAGTTCCACGATCGGGCGAATTTCAACCGTACCTTTACTGGCGCTTGGTATGCGTGCTGCGATCGCGATCGCTTCGTCAAGATCCTTGGCATCGATCAGAAAGTAGCCGCCGAGTTGTTCGCGCGTCTCCGCAAAGGGCCCATCGGTGACAAGTTTTTTGCCGTCACGCACTCGAATACTGGTTGCTGTGGCGATCGAGTGTAGCGGCGAAGCACCTAAATATTGATTGTTCGCTTGCAGTTCTTGGGTTAGCTGCAAAGACTTTGCGTAGCATTGCTGCAGCTCGCTTTCAGTCCAGGCATCTTCGTCACTGTAAATCAGCAATATGTATTTCATCGTTACTCCAAAATTCGCTCTGAGATAGTCGCCTTCATAGAGTAGTCGTTCGGCGAAGCTGCAAATCGACAGCAAAGCAAAAAATTTTTTCAGGCTAACTCGCGAAGGCGTTTTTCGAGAAAACGACGCTCTGGTTCCTGTTTCACGATCGCCAGCGCCTTTTGGTATGATTCTCTGGCATCAGCCGTTCTGCCCAGCCGCCGACACAAATCGGCTCGCGCGGAGTGTGCCAGATGGTAGTCTGCCAAATCGCCGCGCGCTAATATTTCGTCGATCAATTGCAGTCCCGCTAAGGGGCCATCACGCATTGCCACTGCCACCGCCCGATTTAAGGCAACAACGGGCGAGGGCTCTAATTGCACGAGCAGGTCGTATAAGCCCACAATCTGCGCCCAGTCCGTTTCACCAGCACTCTGGGCCTCTGAATGCACGGCTGATATCGCAGCCTGAAGCGTGTACGAACCAAACCGTCCCGATGATAGCGATTGCTGCACCAGTAACCTGCCTTCAGAAATTTGTGCTTGATTCCAGAGCGATCGATCTTGGTCTTCTAGAAGGATGAGGTCGCCTGTGGAGGAAGTGCGTGCGGTGCGCCGCGATTCTTGCAGCAGCATCAGCGCCAGGAGTCCAATCACTTCGGAGTCTGGCAACAGTTCCATTACCAGCCGTCCCAAACGGATCGCTTCGTCAGCGAGATCGGCCCGCGTCAGCGATCTGCCAGATGAGGCCGCGTACCCTTCGTTAAACACCAGGTAGATCGTTTGAAGCACGGTGTCCAATCGAGCGGGCAAATCGGTTTTCGACGGCACTTGATAAGGAATGCGTGCGTCGCGGATCTTCGCCTTGGCCCGCACGATCCGCTGCGCCAACGTGGAGGGAGCAATCAGGAAGGCGCTGGCAATTTCCTCGGTACTGAGTCCGCAGACTTCCCGCAGCGTCAACGCCACCTGAGCTTCTGGCGACAGGGCGGGATGACAGCAAGTGAAAATCAAGCGCAGGCGATCGTCCTCAACGTCCTCGTCATCCTCGATTGTGGTGTCACTCGGATCGAGTTGTTGAGCGAGTTCTGCCAAGTGCGTATCAAAGCGGGCGCGACGGCGGATGGTGTCGATCGCTTTAAAGCGACCCACTGAAACAAGCCACGATCGCGGGTTAGCGGGAATGCCGTCACGGGGCCATTGCGCTAGGGCCACAGCGAAGGCTTCGTGCATCGCCTCTTGGGCGCGATCGAAGTCACCGAGCAAGCGGATCAGGGTGGCTAAAACGCGGCGCGACTCGGACCGATACACAGCTTCCACCTGCTGACGAATTTGATTGGCTGCTGTCTCATTCATAAACCCTTGACAAAACAAACATATATTATCGGCCGTGCCGCAGAGTACGATGCTCCCATTGCGCCCGTGCAATCCGCCAATCGACCTCGCTCCAACCGCGCTCGGACATCCATGAGGACCCGGGGCGGGTAGCAACCACCTCTGCTCCTATCCACTCGGCCAAGCGAGCGATCCGGGTATTTGCACTCACGGTAGACCCGGAGATCGCCTTCTGATCGAGTTCCGTGAACCCAAAGTCGAGCAGCGCACGCCCCACCTCGATCGCGTAAGCATATCGCCCCCAATAGGCTGGTGCCAGTTCAAGACCAAATTCCATCTCGCCAAGTTCAGACAATCTTCCCCGCAGTCCACAGCAACCGACAAGCGCGTAAGGTTCCTGTCGTTGTACGATCGCCAGTTGGTAATTGAGTCGAGGGCGATCGCTAGCCCATGCCTGAAACATCTCGAATAGGCGTGCGGCATTGTCGGGACTAGACCGATCGGGTTCGTAAAATGTCTGGTTGCGCGGATCGGCTTGGTACTCCAAGAATGGCGATCGATCGGAATCTACAAAGTCACGCAGCAGAAATATTCTGGTTACAATCTTTATCATGATTTACAACTTTAATTATCGGCTATTAAACCAACATCATATAGCATTTCTTACAAAGGTGAGGTACAATAACAGCAGTGAGTAAACCAATTCCAAATATTTGCTGATGTAACTT